>JANLQB010000791.1:0-4079 GCA_031367565.1 Verrucomicrobiota bacterium | reverse complement strand
GCCACCCGGCCGAGTTGGCCGTTTCAGGATTTGAAAGCGGAACTCAAGATGAGCGACGGCAATCTCATCTCGCACCTGCGCACGCTGCACAATGCCGGGTTCGTCGCGTTCACAAAGGAAGTCATCGACCGCCCGCAGACTAGCTACTCGCTCACCGCGAAAGGCCGGAAGGCGTTTCAGGACTACCTCACCGTGCTCGAACAGATCGTGAACGCCGGGCGCAACTAGCAAGGCGCTTCTTTTGCCAAATAACTTTGCCACACAAAGCTCACTCAAAACTATGATCGTAAAACTCGCAGAACACTACGGCCTCTGCTTCGGCGTCCGCGACGCCATCGCCCAGGCAGAACAACTCGTCGCCGAAGCCCCGCTCACCATCCTCGGCGAACTCGTCCACAATCCCGTCGTCCGCGAACGCCTCGCCGCGCGCGGCGTCCGCGAAGGCGTGCTCGCGGAAAAATGTGCGCCCACCGCACAGGTAATGATCACCGCCCACGGCGCATCCGACCGCGATCGAGCCTCATGGCGTGCCGCCGGTTTCGGCGTCGCGGATGGAACGTGCCCGCTCGTCCGCCACGCGCACGATCAACTCAAAACGCTCGTGCAGCTCGGCTACTTCCCCGTCGTCATCGGCAAACGCGGCCACGTCGAAGTCCTCGGCCTCACCGGCGATTTCCCCGAAACGCACATCCTCGAATCCGAAGCCGACCTCGCCACTCTGCCGCCGCGAGAGCGTTACGGTGTCATCTCCCAAACCACGCAACCGCTCGAAAAAGTCCAAGCCCTCATCGCCGCTCTCCGCCGCGCACGACCGGAGAGCGAAGTGCATTTCCGCGACACCGTCTGCCAGCCCACGAAAAACCGCCAAAACGCCCTACGCAAACTCATCGCCGACTGCGATACCCTCGTCGTAGTCGGCGGACGCAACAGTAACAACACCCTCCAACTCGCCGCCGCCGCCAGGGTCGCCGGCCTCACCGTCCACCACATCGAACGCCCCGAAGACCTCCGACTGGAATGGTTCCGCGAAGCTGAAGTCGTCGGCCTCACCGCCGGCACCAGCACGCTGAAAGAAACCGTCGCGGCGGTCCACGAATGCCTGCTCACTCTCACGGTCGATTCACAAGCCTGCGCGGCCTGAAGATATGAAACGATCCATTGATCCAGAGTCGCCGTTTCGTACAAAATTGCGCCCCCGTTGGTTGCCCCCGGAAATGACTATTCCACCGGTTCTTGATCCTGCGCAGGTCCACGGGACGATCAGGCCGCGCTCAGCCTTGTTGATCAATCCGTTCTATCCGAAGGACGCTCACGCGAGTTTCGGAAAGCACGTGCTCACGCCAACGCTGGCGCTCACGAGCTTTGCCGGCGCGACGCCGGAACATTGGCATGTCGAGTATTGGGATGAAAATCTCCTCCACGGGCGGCCACCGTTCGATCCGCTGCCGGAAGTCGTCGGCATCACGGTCCATCTCACGTTTGCTCAGCGTGCCTACGAGCTGGCGGAATGGTATCGAGCGCGCGGATGCAAGGTCGTGCTTGGTGGGTTGCACGTTGTTTCCTGCCCGGACGAAGCGGCTCCGCACGCGGATGCGCTGGCGATTGGCGATGGCGTCCAGCTTTGGCCTCGCATCCTCGCGGACATCGAGGATGGCGCACTCCAGCCGGTTTACCGGGTGATGTACGAAAACGAATATCGCACCGACCCTGCTCCCCGCCGCGCCCTGCTCAAACGCGGGAGCTTCCTTACGACGACGAGTCTCATTGCCACGCGCGGATGCCACAATCGCTGCGGCTTCTGCTACCTCTCGACGGACGGTTTGCGAATGCCTTACCGGGTCCGTGATGTGGAGCAGGTCGTGGCGGAGTTCGCAGCGGACGATCAACCGTATGCCGTTTTCATCGACAACAATCTCGGCTCGCGTCCCGACTATCTAAAAGCGCTCTGCCGCGCGATGCGTCCGCTGGAGAAAATCTGGAGCGCCGCCGTGACCCTCGATGTTACCGATGACCCTGCACTGATTCGCGAAATGGCGCTGGCTGGCTGCACGGGTGTTTTTATCGGCTTTGAAAGTCTCGCGAATTCCAATCTCGCCGACGCGCGCAAGCGGACGCCGCGCACCGAAGATTACGCGCGTCGGGTCCGAGTGCTGCACGATCACGGCATCCAGGTGAATGGCAGCTTCGTGCTCGGCTTCGATGGCGACCACCGTGAGGTGTTCGCCACGACAGCCGAGTGGATCGAAGAGAACCGGCTAGAGTGCGCGACGTTTCACATCCTGACCCCCTATCCGGGCACGCCGCTCTTTCGGCAGATGGAAAGTGAGGGACGATTGCTGCATCGAGATTGGAGTCGCTACGACACCAGCCACGTCGTCTTTCAGCCCAAGCACATGACGCCCGAGGAACTAGCGCAAGGCTACGGCTGGATCTATCAGCGTTTGTTTTCTCACACCTCGATCTGGCGCAGGCGACCCGAGCAGTGGCCAGCCGTCGCACCCTATCTCGCGATGTCATATCTATACAAACGCTCAAACCGTTTCTGGCACTTGCTGATCAAACATAACCTCGTCCAGACCGTCTGGCGGCCATTGGTGGAATGGACCCGCCGCAGGCATTTGAAATATCGCGCCTCGCTGGCCGGTCGGCTGACGGAAACGCCGATGCGAGGAGTGAACTCCGGGGCTGTCGTGTCAGCCGGGGTGTGATTTCAAGCGCTACCGGCTTCGCCCTTGAGAACAAACTAAACTGAGACACTCTATTGCCCGATGAATGCTCCCTCCCTTCCGGTCACACCCGTTGCCGTATCCCCTCCTCCCTTACCGGTTCCCCGCCACGTTCTCGCTGAAGGTGAGCTTCTATGGCCCACCTGGACGCTCGTGGCCGTGATTACTTTGCTAGGTGATTTTCTATTTTGGAAATACTCACCCGGTCTATCCCTGGCGATCTTCGCCGCCGTCGTCGCGACCTTGATGTTACTCCGCAATGGACGCGCCGCGTTGAAAGTGCGCGTGCTATTACCGTTCGGTCTGCTGCTGGTGTCTGCGGTGCAGACCGCGATCGAGATTTCGTTCACAAACATCGCCATCATCGCCGCGCTGTTTGCGATCTTGATGGGCGAGCTTTACTTCAAGCGGCTCGCCGCTGGATGGGCGCGTTGGTCCGAGTCGATCGTCGCGTGGCTCGGTGCACCCGCGCGATGGATTTGGCTCGCACTCGCGATTGGCGAACAGCCCATTTCCCGATCCGGGACCACGGCGCGGCTGAGTGATCAACTAATGCGTTCGATTCGCATCGGCTTGCCTGCCGTGCTCCTGCTGGGCTTATTTTGCGGCGTGTTTGCATCTGGAAATCGGATCTTCGCCGACTATCTCGCGCGATATGCAGACCAACTAAAAGTGTGGCTGCTGAGCTTCGACTTTTCGGTGGCGCGTTTCTTTTTCTGGGCCTTCCTCGCGACGATAGCGCTTGTCTTCATCCGACCACGGACCGGTGCCGCGACCACCCGGCGATGGGCGCGCCCTATCCCTGAATGGCGCCGCGCGGATGCCAGCATGGCCTTCTGGCAAAGCGCGATGATCCTCGCTTCCTTGAACGCACTCTTCTTCGCGGTGAACACGATCGACGTCGTCTATCTCTGGATGCACACGGCGGTGCCAGAAGGCATGAAGGGGAAAGAGTTTTTGCACGAGGGTGTAAACAGCCTGATTACCGCCACGGTCCTCGCGGGCATGGTGCTCACGTTCCTTTTCCAGCAGTCCTCGGACGTCACGCAGCCCGCGACTTTGAAAGGACTCGCCTTCGCGTGGGTCGCGCAAAATCTAGTGCTCATCGCCGGGGTATTTTTGCGACTGAAACTTTACGTCGATACCGAGGAGATGACGGCGAAGCGCGTTTATGTCGCGTGCTTTCTCCTGCTCGTCACATTGGGATTCGGATTCCTCTGCGCGCATGTGCGAAGCGGGCGCGGCGCGGGGCGGCTCATCTGGCGCAATACGGTCACGACTTTCGGGCTGTTTTTCGCGTTGCAATTTCTCGATGTCCTCGGGTGGGTTTGCCGCTTCAACGTGGAGCGCGGC
>JANLQB010000762.1:0-2121 GCA_031367565.1 Verrucomicrobiota bacterium | reverse complement strand
TCGTAAAAGCGCCACTCGACGCGGTCCACTTCCGGCAGCAGATCGATCCAGAAACGGCCCTGCGTGTCCGGCTGCACGAATTGGTTTCCCTGCTTCGAACGCAGCGGACTTTCCGGCACGGGCTCGCCGTCTTCGCTCGTGCGATAGAAATCCGGCACGGTCATCGCGTAGGAATATCGGTTCGTGACGGGCTCGCCTTTTCCGCGCAAATCGGCGCGGCGTGCGGGTGGGTGGCGATCATCCGGCCAGCGCAGCGGCGCGAGCGTGACGACCGCTTTATCCCAGCCGCCGCGATCGCCCCACGCGAAGGCTTCGCCGATGCCGCGCAGGATGAATTCCTGCCGGAGTGGTTCGCCTTCGAGGATTTTGAGTTCCATCGTCGCGCCCGGCGGCAGATGCGAAAAAGCGACGCGAGCGCGATGCACGAAAGTTTCCACGCGGCGATCTTCGGTCTGGATGAGCGCGAGGTCGGCGGTGGATTCCACCGCGCCGGTCACGATGCCGTAAATCGCGCCGGCCATGAGCGAGAGAATGCCGAGGCCGACGACGACTTCGAGCAGCGTAAAGCCACGCGCGGCGCCCCGGCTTTTCCCACGAAAATCAGGGCCGGAAAACATAAACCTCCGCCGTGTCGTTGAGTGGTTTCGAGGCGCGAAAATCGGTGGCGAGTGCGCGGAGAAGGTAGAGGCTTTTTACCGGGCGACCGCGCCGGTTGATCCACTTCAACTCTTCGAGTTCCGAGCGGAATTCGATGCCGAGCGCGTCGTCGCGATACGCCATCGCCATCTCCTCGCGCTTCGGTTTCGCCTTCGCTTCAACGAGAATCGACTCCAGCCCGCGCCGCACCGCGGCTTGCCGCCGCAACAAGTTCGCGGCATCGAGCGACGAATGCAGCGCCTGCGCGAGCCCGGTCACGACGACCGCGAAGACGGTGAGCGCGATGATCATTTCGAGCAGCACGTAGGCGTCGCGCGGAGTTTTCATGGCTGCGCGGCGGCGAGGCGGGTGCGTTCGGAAGTGAGTTCGCCGGTGAGGAGATCGAAGCCGCCTTCGAGTTCCGCCGCGTCGGTGCGCAGTCGGACGCGTCCGGGATTCGCCATGCCGGTCGGCTGAAAAACCCAGCGCCGCATTTTGTCGCCCTCCACCACCTCCCACTCGCCATCACCCCACATCAGCACGTCACACTCGGTCTTCGGCGGCAGCGGGATCGTGGCGGTCCACGGCAGTTTGAAACCGCGTGGCTCTTCCGACGGCGCGGCTTTTTGCTGCTCCGGCGCGGGACGATTTCCCGTTTCCTCGCGGACGACTTCGGTCCGCTCGACGACCGTGCGCCGGATCATCTCGATCGGCGGTGGTGTCCGCATTTCTTCGAGGTGTTTGAGAAAGTCGTCGCGCTTTGCAAACGGATGCATCGCCGGGCTCGCGTGAATGCCTTCGCGCTCAAACACGATCTGATACGCGCGATGTTCGCGCAGCGCGCGCTGCCGCACTTCCTGCACGATTTCCGCGAGCGCCTTCATCGGTCCCCTCGCCTTTTCACTCGCGCCGAGTCCTTTCAAAGTCGGGATCGCCACCGCCGCGACGACCGCAGCGATCGTCAGCGCCACGACGATTTCGACGAGCGTAAATGCTGCTTTTGCGAAGAGCGCTGGCACTTCGCTTTTCCTCGGGCGGCTCATGGGGGGAAAGTTTTCCCGCCTAGTTTTTGCGCGCGATTTTCCAGTTCCCAATGTCGTCCGCGCTCTCCACGCCGTCGAGGCCGAGCGAATACACATCGTAGTCCGCCTTGCTGCGTTTGGCGGGATACTGGTAACGAAATTCATGCTTCCATGGATCCTTTGGGATCTCCTCCATGAGCTGCGACCAGCGCTCGGGGACCGGCTCCACGGTCGGCATTTCTACGAGCGCTTTCAGCCCCTGCTCGGTCGTCGGCGGCGCGAGATTGCGCGCTTCATACACTTTGAGCTGCGTCATGATCGCCTTGACGTCCGACTCCACGCGCGTCTCCTTCGCGACATCGACGTTGCCCTTGATGCCATAGATCAACGCCGCGCTGAGAATGGAGACAATCGTGATGACGAGGACGATTTCGATGAGCGTGAACGCCGCTAAATGCGAAGC
>JANLQB010000743.1:0-5197 GCA_031367565.1 Verrucomicrobiota bacterium | reverse complement strand
GGCGTTAATAACCCGTGCATTTGTGGGGTTAAGTGGATAGGTATTGTGGATGCAAACACGAGACCTTCGGAGCCTATCAAAGCAGAGTCAGGAAGAGTTGCGAATGCGAGCGGTCAAGTTACGGCGACAGGGGCACAGTCGCACGGCGAACGGGGAGATGCTGGAGGCCCATCGCCATACCATCGGGCGCTGGGTGGCGGACCACAAGAGCGGCGGAGTCAAGGCGCTGCAGATCAAGAAGCGAGGCCGCAAGGAGGGGGAGAAGCGCCGCTTGAACGCCTCCCAGGAAAAGGCCGTGCAAGCCATGATCTGCGAGAAGACTCCGGATCAACTCAAACTCGCCTTCGCTTTGTGGACGCGCCGTGCGGTGTGCGAACTCATCGAGCGCGAGTATGACATCGCTCTGCCGGTGCGCACCTGCGGAGAGTATCTGGCGCGCTGGGGTTTCACCCCGCAAAAGCCTGCCCGGCGCGCCTATGAGCAAAATCCCCAAGCGGTCGCGGCGTGGATGGCGCAGACTTATCCCGCTCTCGCCCGACGCGCCCGGACAGAGGGAGCGGAGATCCATTGGGGGGACGAAACCGGCGTGCGCAGCGACTGCCAGCACGGACGCAGTGACGCGCCGCGCGGGCGCACGCCGGTGGTGCGGCGGCGCGCCCGGCGCTTTAGCTCCAACATGATCTCCACGGTGACCAACCAAGGCAAAGTGCGTTGGATGATTTACCGCGAAAACCTTTCCAGCGCGGTCTTCCTCAAGTTTTTGGAGCGGCTGATCAAAGACGCGGGGCGCAAGGTCTTCCTGATCGTGGACAACCTCAAAGTGCATCACCGCGCCCCGGTCAAAGCATGGCTCCTGGAGCGCACCGCTTGGATCGAAGTCTTTCATTTGCCCTCCTACAGTCCGGAACGCAACCCGGATGAATACCTCAACAACGACTTGAAGACGGCTGTCACTTCCACCACCCAAGCGCACAATCTCGACCAGTTGGAAAACAAGGTCCTCCGACACATGCGCAAACTGCAACGCTCACCCAAACGTGTGGCTTCCTATTTCCGCAACCAGTATGTCCAATATGCTGCTTAACTTCCGCACGGCTTTTCGTCGCCGGAGTAATAGCGTCTCGTCTTCCTCGGATCAGGCTTCTGCAAAGGCGGCACGGTATTTTTCTGCGACTTCCGGGGACATATGAGGCAGCAGAACACGCAAGGTATAGTTCCCGAACATTTTGCCGTCCCGAACGTATCCCCAATCGGTCACATCCTCCATGCCCGCGGTGATGCGGTCGCCTTTGGAAACTTGTTTCAAGTCTTTCAGGTCACAGTCCAGGATACCCGAGAACTGGTTTCCGTCGAAGGTCGTAACTGACAGCCATACGTGCTCAACGACGTTTTGCTCGCGGACCGCAACTTTGACCGTAAACAGACAGTCGTTCAGTTCCCCGCTTACGAATCGTGCTAGGACCGACGGCAACTCCTTGCGAGCACGCTCTATCGCACATTTCATCTCCTCGTCTCCGGTCGGAACCCGGACGACGCCGAATACGGCCTGAATAACGCGCTCGATAAACGCAAATTCTTCGGCTTCCGGACCAATGCCACGCGGGATCGCAGCACCGGTCGTCCATTCCTCGATCGCCGTTCCGTCGGCTGTCCGAAACAAAACGAAGTAGCGAACGGGGACTGTCTCACATGCTTCCTTCGACCAGGCCGGATCACTGCATGGTCCAAAGACCATGACTCCGAAAAGAGGCTCTCCTGCGATGCCCCCATCCGGAAAAACCATTGAACCGATGATTCGATCCCCTTGTTTCATTGCGGTTGCAGTGACCTCGAATGCTGGAACTTGGGCACCTTGAGGTAGGTTTCGCGCACAAAATTTCCCCCACGTAAACTCCAAAAACCTCTTACCAACGCCACCTATAACCTCCTGGCAAAACAATCCCCGGGCAATCGATAGGAGATTAGAGATTCCCAGAGTGGCAAAGCCAACGCGAAGTCGATCCGGTCCTGTCGGGAGTGGGGGCGGACCTTCTGATTTCTTCTTAAAAATACCAAACATTATATCGTGAGGTTCAGGCTGTGTGCTTAGGTAACTCGCGATTCAGTTGCGAACAATTTCCGAACTTCATTTTGGAGAGAATGCGAAAAACTTGCCGTGTCTCCTGATACAAATCCGTGCTAATTCCCGACCGCACATGAAAGCTCGTCTGCTTCTTTCCCTCCTCGCCGCGAATACTGCGGCCTTCGCGGACGTTCCGTTTGCGCAGGAGCTTCTTAAAAAGGATGCGGCGAAGGCCGGGGGGCATCTGGCGGCTTTGCTTGCGAAAAGTCCCGACGATCCGTGGCTGCTTTACGATGCGGGAGTGGCGGCTTATGCGGCGAAGGATTTTGCGAAGGCGGATGAGACTTGGCAGCAGCTCGCGGCGGTCGCTTTGCCGGATGGGCTTTCGGAGCAGGTGTGGTTTCAGATCGGCAATGTCTCCTACCGGCTCGTGCAGCCGCAGATCGAGCCGCAGCCGGATGCGGCGGTGGCGCGGCTGGAGCAGAGTCGCGAGGCGTTTCGGGTGGCGATCGGTTTGAACAAGAAGAACAAAATGGCGGCGCATAATCTCGTGCTGGTGGAAAAGGAGCTGGAGAAGATTTATGCGCGGCTGGCGAAGCAGCTCGTGGCGGCGGCGAAGAAGGACGCGTGGAATCACGAAAAGGCGATCGAGCGGCTGCAGGCGGCGCTGACGTATGCGGAGCAGGCGCTGGCTTTGAATCCGAAAGATCCCGAGCGTGAGGCGGAGAAAAAAGAGATCGAGAAGCTGCTGGCCGAGGCGCTGGATCGGAAGGCGGAGTCGCACGAGAAGACGGCGGATCAGCGGAATCAGAACAACCAGTGGGAGCGGCAGAACGCGCAGGAGGAATTGCAAAAGGCGCTGGAGAATTTCCAACAAGCGAAGGCGATCGCGCCGGAGGACAAGACCGCGAAGGACGGCGAGAAGCGCGTGCAGGAAAAGCTGGCGGACTCATTCGACAAAGCGGGGCGCAAGGAGCAGCAGCAGGCGCGGCAGGAGAAGAGGAATGATCCGCAACAGGCGGCGGAGACTTTTGAAAAGGCGCTGGAAAACTTCCAGCAGGCGCTCGCGCAAGCACCGGATCACGCGGACGCAAAAGCTGGTGAAAAGGAGGTGAAGGCGGAGTTGGAGCAGCTTCATCTCGACCAGGGCGACAAGCAGGCGCAGCGCGGCGAGGAGCAGATGAAACGCGAGCCGGAGCAGGCGGCGGAGAATTTACTCGGGGCGCTGGAAAATTTTGAGCAGGCGAAGGGAATCAATCCCGATAACGCGAAAACCCAGCCGCGCATCGACAAGGTGGAGGCCGAACTCGCGCCGTTGCTGACGCAGCTCGGGCAGCAGGAGCAGAAGCAGGGCGACCGCGCCGAGAAGCAAAATTCGCCGGGTGAAGCGGTGGCGCATTTGGAAAAGGCGGAGTCGAGTTTTGAAAAAGCGCAGCAGCTCGAGCCGGGGAATGAGCCCGCGAAACAAGGCCAGCAGCAGGTGCAGGCTGCGCTTTCCCGACTGCGGCAGCAGATGGCGCAGCGGAATCCGCCGCCGGGAAAACCGCAGCCCGGCAAGTCGGAGGAGGCGAAGGAATCGCTGGAGTCGATGCTCGCGAAACTGAAGCGGGAGATGCCGCCGCAGGAAGTGCAGGCGCGGCATCACGCGGGGCAGAAATACGACGAGGAGCGGAATAAGAATTTGCGGAACTGGTAGCGGCAGGGCGCGTGGCGGGATCTTTATTTGCGCAGACGGGTGCGCGCGCGAATATGCCGCTCCGATGTTTTTGCCCTCCAGATTTCTCCGCTGCCTGCTGGCTTTCGCGGCGGCGGGTTATCCGGCGATGCGCGGGCTGGTGAGTGCGCAGGTAAATTTGCCGGGCGCGGTGGAGCAGCGCTTCGATCGCTCGGTCACACTTCCATGATCACTTACCGCACGGGCCACGACCTCGACCTCGAAACCGTCCGCGAACTTTACCGCGCTTCCACGCTCGCCGAGCGGCGTCCGGTGGATGATACGGAGCGCTTTGCGGCGATGCTGCATCACGCAAATCTCGTCATCACTGCGTGGGATGGTGAGGGGCTCGTGGGCATCGCGCGGTCGGTTTCGGATTTCAGTTATGTGACGTATTTGTCGGATTTGGGGGTGCGCGTTTCGCATCAGCGGCAGGGCATCGGGAAAGAGCTGATGCGTCGCACGCAAGCCGCCGCGCCGAAGGCCACGCTGCTGCTTCTCGCCGCGCCGACGGCGGTGGATTACTACCCGCATGTTGGGTTCACGCACTGGCCGGAGGCGTGGGTGGTGCCGCCCGGCGAGATGATTGGTTAGGGATCAGATTTGGGTGAAGCGGCGGAGTTGCTTGTCCTAATTGTGATTCGGGCCGCTGTGAGGCTGGTGTCAGAAAACACCAAAAGCAAAACCAGTATGAACATCAAAACCCAAATCCTCGCCCTCACCACCTGCCTCATCGCGCTCGCTGCTCCCACGCCTTCTTTTGCCGCGAAAGGCGCGAAGAAAGGGAATAAGGCGAACAAGGGCGAAATGGCCGACAAAGCCGCGCGCCCCGGCGTGCTGCTCCGCAAATACGACACGGATAAAAACGGTGCGATCGACGGCTCGGAAATCGAAGCGCTCCGCAAGGCTTTCGACGCGGACAAAACCGGGCCTTTGAAGAAGCTCGATACGAGCGCCGACGGGACGCTCGATGACCTGGAAGTTGCCGCGATCAAGGCCCGCCATGCCAACGGCAAGCGCGGAAAAGGTGGGCAACGGAAGAGGGAGAAGGTGTGATTCGTGCCGGAGTCCCGACTGGCGGCGGCGCGAATGACTGCCATGTTTGCGACCTCCCTATGAAAGCCTCATCCCTCGCGCTCGCCATCCTGCCGGTCTTCGTCGCGCTGCTCCGGGCGCAGGCGGTACCGCTCACCATGAAAGACCTCGCGATTGAAGAGGCGCGCGCCTTTGACAAGGACAAGAACAACAAGATCGAAGGCATAGAAGCGTTCGCGTTGCGCGCCGAACTCAAGAATAACCTGAAGAGCCATCTCTACATGTTCGATGACAACAGCAACCATTACCTCGACGATGGCGAGATTTCGAAGATCCCGCTCGGCCCTCCGCCTGCCAGGCCGGGTGCTGCGCCGAAGCCCGCGCCG
>JANLQB010000456.1:0-1616 GCA_031367565.1 Verrucomicrobiota bacterium | reverse complement strand
ACCGCGAAACGGAAATGACTTCGCGCAAAGCGCTCGTCGATCTCCTGCTCGCCAGCGGCGTCACCGCCGCGGAAGACGTGCAGGCACTCGCCGCCATCTCGCCGCCGTCGGGCAGTACGTGGACGATCGAGGTGCTGAATTCCGGGAAGGTCGATGAGCACAAATTCGCGGCGGGGCTCGGCGAGCTTTTTAAGATGCCGCTCGTCTCTGTGGAGGCGACGAAGATCGACCGACCGTTGCAGCAGCTTTTGCCGACGCGTTTCGTTTTCAAACATCAGGTGCTACCGATCGAGGCGACGGAAAAGACGGTGAAGCTCGCGACTTACGATCCGTTCAACTCGATCGCGCGCCGGCTCGCCGTGCAGCAGCTTTCCGGGCGGACGATCGAGTGGGTCGTGACTCCGCGCGGAACGCTGCTGCGCGCGATCAAGACGCTGTATGGCGTGGGTGCGGAGACCTTCGATGAACTGCTGAAAAACACGCGTTCCTACGACGAGGCGATTGAGCGCGAGCAGGCGCATGACATCGCGAGCGACGATCCCGAGGCGAGCGTGGTGAAATTCGTGAATCAGGTGATCCGCGAGGCGATCTACGAACGCGCGACGGACATCCACGTCGAGCCGCTGGAAAACGATCTGCGCATCCGTTACCGCATCGACGGCATCCTGCACGAAGTCGCCGTGCCGCCGCAGCTCCGCGTCTTGCAAAGCGCCATCATCTCGCGCCTGAAAGTCATGGCGCACATGGACATCGCAGAGCGCCGTCTGCCGCAGGATGGACGCATCAATCTGAACACGACCGCCGGCGCGATCGACGTGCGCGTTTCCACGATTCCGACGGTGAACGGCGAGAGCATTTCGCTGCGTTTGCTGAGCCGCAGCGAGACGCTGGCCTTCGGAGTCGATCGTCTCGACATGAGCGAGAAGCAGGTCGCGTCGGTGAAAAAGCTGCTCGCGTTGCCAAACGGCATTATCCTCGTCACTGGCCCGACTGGCTCGGGAAAATCGACGACGCTTTACTCGTTCCTTTCCAGCATCAATGCGGTCTCGCGACGCATCATCACGATCGAGGAACCCGTCGAGTACCGGCTCCCTGGCGTCTCGCAGATCGACGTGAAAGGCGAGATCGGCCTCACCTTCGCGAACGGCCTGCGCGCCATTCTTCGCCAAGATCCGAACATCGTGATGGTCGGAGAAATTCGCGACTTCGAGACCGCCGAGATCGCGATCCGCGCGGCCATGACCGGTCACTTGGTTTTCTCCACACTCCACACGAACGACGCCGTGAGCGGCATCACACGTCTGCTCGATATGGGCATCGAGCCCTTCCTCCTCGCCAGCGTCGTCCGCGCCTTCCTCGCCCAGCGCCTCGTCCGCACCATCTGCCCCGACTGCAAAGAGGAGACCGGCTATCCGGTGGAATACTTGCAGGAAATCGAGGCACCGATGCCGAAGGACTTCAAGTTTTACAAAGGTGCCGGCTGCGACACCTGCCGCCACACCGGCTACAAAGGCCGCGCCGCGATCTACGAACTTTGCACCGTCACCGAACCGTTACGCCGCCTCGTGATCCGCAAATCGACCGGCAACGATCTGAAAAACCGCGCGATGATCGAC
>JANLQB010000707.1:0-8817 GCA_031367565.1 Verrucomicrobiota bacterium | reverse complement strand
CGCGCTCTTCGCGGTGGTCTCCCGTCCGTTCATCCGGCCGGTGCCACCCGCACCTCGAAAACGCCCGTGAGCACGCGCGCGTTCACGCGGGCTTGCACCCAAACTCGATACAAACCCGGACGTGGAAAGGCATAGGGAAATGTCATGACTGCGGTTGGATCGACTTGGTCCGGCGTCAGATTTTCCACGCGATCGGCGGTGGCGAAAATCTTCTCCGCCGCCATCGAGATCGTCCCGGCGGGATGCAGATGCGTAAAGACCGCGCCATCCTCTCGTCGCACCACCGCATGCCCGCGCATCCCCATGTACGGCTGGATCGCGGCCCGTTCGCCGCTCACGTCGAAGAGGCGGAAGCGCAGCGAAGTATCGCGGTTTTCCACGAGCTCGCCCGCGTTTTCAAAGACCATGCTGCCACCGCCCATGAGCCGGCTGACCTGCGTGCGCGTGGAGGCTTCGGGCGCGGGGGGCGGGCTGATATGCCATGAGTCGTCGGCATCGAGCAGGAAGGGTTGCGCGCCTTCGCCGACGGGGACGAGCGGTGACTGGCAGATGATTTCATTTAGCATCTTCGGATCGAGCGCAGCCTGCGCGGCGGTGCCGATTGGGGCGGGCAGCGCGACGGTGGTCGTGAGCGTTTCGCTCGTGCCGTTTTCGTGGGTCACTTCGCCGTAGAGCCGATACGTGCCGGCGGGCAGCGCAGGCAGGATGTTCTCAAAAGTCCGCGCATCGCGCCGCACGGGATGCAGATGCGCGAAGGCAGCGAACTCCGGTTCGCGGACGAGGAAAAGGTGCATCAGTTTTCCGTGGTCGGCGACGAGTGTATCCCAGCCTGCGGCATCGGGCGGCGGGGTGAGACGAAGACGATACGCGGGACCATCGGCGAGCACGGTTGCGATGACGGGCAGCGGGCGCGCGAGGGCGTTGTTGCGAAACTCGCGATCCATCGTGCGCCAGCGTCGGGTGCCTGCGATGAGCGCGGCGGTGAGCAGGAGCGTGGTCGCGAGCATCGCGAGGCGGGCGCGGCGATGCTCGCGAGGGCCCGGCTCGATTCCGGGTGCGAGCGTGCTCTCACGCGCGGCGGCTCCGGCGAGGCGGATCGCGCCAAGAGCGAGCAGCGCGCCAAGGGCCGCCAACGTAACGCCGAGCGCGGGTGGCATTGCCGGGCGTTGCGTGGCGGCGGCGGTGAGCGGGATCACCACCGTGCCGTTTCCTCGCGGTCCTTCGACGGTGACGCGAATACTGTAGGCACCGTCGCGAAACAGCCACAGCGCGGCGTTGAAAAGATGATCGTCTCCGGCGACGACGCCCGCGTGCTGTGGCGCAGGCGCGGCATCGCGGCCTGCTTCCCAAAGCACGGCTTGGAGCGAAACATCAGTCACGCCCTCCACACCCACACGCACGTCCACCTGCGCGATGCCGGGCAGCGTCGCGGGCGGGCGGATGATGACGCGCACCGGATGAGGTCCGGCGTTGCCTTCAAAAAAAACATTCGGACTGCCGACGTGCGCGTGCGCGGCGAGCGGAAGCACCAGCAGCCACCAGGCGAAGCGGAGCGCATTCATCGCTGCACGCGCTGCATCCATGCGCCGAGCCACAGCCCCGCGCGGGTCGAGAGCACGGCAAATCCGGCAGCCGCGAACCCGCGTGCGAGGGTGAATTCATCGTCCCCCATTTTCCAAAACGCGACGCGTGCACGCGGGTCGATCTTCAGAAAAAAAGGCCAGTGCATTCCACCGCCCGCGAAGAACCAATGGTCCGCCGCAGGCGTGAGGAGGAACTGCGCGAACGGCCATTGCACCACGATGAAAATGGCGAAGAACGCGAGCCCGCATTCGCCCGCGCGCCGCCAATCTTGAAAACGTTGCTCGCGACCGGGAAACCAGCGCAGGAGTGCATCCAGCGCGAGCGCGGGCGCGGCGAGCAGCAGCGGAAACGGCGGTGGCATGAGGTGATCGAGCGTGTTGTAAATCGGAGCGACTTGCGGTTTCGCCGGAACGAGAGGCAGCAGCCAGACCAGGAGGCACATCACGGTGAGATGAATGAGCGCGGCCGTGGTCGCGGGAAAACGAAGCCGCCCCGCGCTCGCGGTCGCGGCGAGCACGAGCGGATACAGGCCACAGGCGAGTTGGTAGAATGCCGCGGAGTGCTGCCGGTTGGGATACGCGAACGTGATCGTGGCGACGTTGATCATCGCGAGCAGCACCCCGCTGGCGGCAGAAAATGCAACCGCGCCCGACGAGCGCGCGCGATTTTGAGCGCTGGCGGCGAAGATCCACCCGCCGATGAGGATCGCGAAGAATGCCGATGCCTTCAGCATTTGCGGCGGATGCCAGATGCCCGCCGCGAGGCCGTAGCTCGACTGCCACCAACGATCAAAAAGCACCGCCGCTCCAAATGCAACCGTGCCCCAAGCCACGATCCAGGCACCAAGCGGCGCGTGCAATTTTCCGACCCGCACCCCAAAGCCACGCGCCGTTTTCGAGAAAAACAAACCGGCCACCACCGCACCGCCGAGTAACACGGAGAGATAAGTCGCGACATGCGCCGGGGCCCACGCAAGGTCGATGCCCACGGTGCTTTCCCACGAAAAATCCCAGAGCAGGCTCGCCGGAATCCCAACCGATGCGAGCAGGAGCAGCCACGCAGCCCGTTGGAGAAACATTGCCGCATCGCTGGACGGGAAATGCGGATTGGGAGGGAGGGGATTTTCCATCGGCGCAAACTGATACACAAAGGCGTGATCACTCGGCCAGATTACTTACGCCGCGTGATGCGATTTTACTGGTCAAGCTGACGTGAAAACGGGCAGCCTCGCCGCACTTTCAGAAGATGGTTTCCAAGGTTCTAATTCTATGAACAAAAAAATCTCCCTCCGCAAAACGACTTCCCTGCTCGCTCTCGGCTGCGCGGCGGCGCTCTTGAACCAGTCGGCGCAAGCGGCCTTCCACTTGTGGACCATTCGCGAACTCTACACCAACCTCGATGGCACCCAGCAGTTCATCGAATTGTTCTGCCCTTTCGCCGGCCAGACCGTCATCGGCGGCCAGCAGATTCAAATCACCGAGCAGGCCACATCGACCGTTCACACTTTCGTCATCCCGGCAAACCTCGGCAGCGACACCACCAATCACGCGTATCTGCTCTCCACCTCGACCCTGCAAGCGGCGGGCGCGCCGGCACCGAATGCGGTGATCCCGGCCAACTTTCTTTTCAAAGGCGCCAGCACGATCGCTTTCTTCGGGTCCAATAGCGGAGCCTACACGGCGCTGCCGACCGATGGTTTGTTGTCGCGGAGTTTTTCAACCGGCACGAACCAGACGAACAGCCCGCAAAACTTCGCCGGCACCACGGGCCAAGTGGTCGTGCCGGAGCCGACGACTTGGGCCCTGCTGGGAATGAGCGGAGTCGGGCTGTGCGTGCTGATGCGCCGCCGGGCGGCTTGATCCGGGAAGCCGCTTCCGCTCAGGGTTTCGCGTTCATCGCGCGCCGCATTTCGTCGAGAAGTTCGGCGGATTGCCATCCGTTGCCGACGAAGATTTTCTGCACGCGCCCGGTCGCATCGACGACGATCGTCCGCAGCGAGTGGTCGATCTGTTCGCCGTTGCGCGCGACCATGAGGCCGAAGGCTTCGCCGAGCTTTTGGATGTCAGCCGGTTCGCCCGTCGCAAACGTCCACTGCGCGCCATCGCCGAGATAGGGCCGCGCATAATCCAAGAGCCGCGCGGGCGTGTCGTGTTCCGGGTCGAATGAAATCGAGAGCAGATGCCAGTCGGCGCGCGAGGGATCGGCGGAGAGCTCGCGCTGCACGGCGGCGAGATTCCGATTCATCAGCGGACAGAAATCCGGCAGCGGGCAGCGCGTGAAGATGAAAGTGAACGCGAGCGCGCGGCCTTTGAAATCGCCCAGCCGAAACGGCGTGCCGCGTTGATCGACCAGCGGGCAATCCGGCAGCGGCGCACCGGGCGGCAGCAAACCGGAGAGCATCGGCGAATGCGGCGCGAACGCGACGTGACCGGTCTTTCGCAACTCATCTATCCAGCTCCGCTCACTCGTCACGAAAAGGCGAAATGCGACCGTATCTCCCGGCGCGAAAACCGCTGCCGTTCCCCCGTCCGCCACGTCGAACTCCATCGTCATCGCCTCCATGAATCCCACGATCTTCTCGTGAGCGATCACCATTTTTTTTTGACCTGCATCCACCTTCCGCACCACGCCCGCTCCCGCAAAAGTGCTCACCGTTTTCACCGCGGGCGCGAGATGCGGCGGCGAACGATCGCACGAGTTGGAGAGCAACCCGGCGGCGGAAAGGACCAGCGGGAGGAAGCGGAAGCGCACGGTGTGAATGGAGATGAACGATTGATGGGCGGCCGTCGAGATTTCCCACGATTTCCCCGCGCCACTTCCCCCTCGCGGAAATCCACTTCCCTGCTTTCATCTCCGGCCCGCTCCATCCATGTCCGCCGTCACTTCCACTTCCCCACCGCACGCATGGAGCGTCCTGCGTCACGGCCCCTTCGCTCGCTACATGTCGGGCGAATTCATCTCCATGCTCGGCACCTGGATGCAGCAGATGGCGCTCGGCTGGGTGCTCACCGGGCTCACGTCGAGCGCGTTCATGCTCGGCATGGTGAACTTTGCTTCCGGCATCCCGATGCTCGCGCTCACAATGTGGGGCGGGGTCATTGCCGATCGGTTCGACAAACGAATCATCCTCATCATTTCGCAAGTCGTGCAGGCATTTCTCGCTGCCGCCGTCGGCTGGCTCGTCGCGACCAATCAAGTCACCGTCGCGCACCTCGTCATTGCCGGAATCTGCCTCGGTATTTCCACCGCGTTTGAAATGCCAGCCGCCTCCGCGCTCGTCCCCGAACTCGTCCCGCGCGCTCAACTCAGCGCCGCCATCGCCGTCGATCGCTCCGTCTTCCACGCCACCCGCCTCGCCGGCCCCGCCATCGGCGGCTGGCTCATCGGCACGCTCGGCACCGCGTCCGCCTTCTACGCGAATGCTTTCAGTTTCGCCGCCCTCATCATCGCTCTGTTCACGATCAGTCCGCGCCCGCGCGGCACGGCCGAGGAAGAGGAAATGCGGCAGACCGGCATGAAGGAAGGTCTGGCTTTCGTGCGCGGCGACCGCCCCACTCGCTCTATGATCCTCTTGCTGATGTGCGGCAGCATCTGCATCTCGCCCTTTTTCATGATCATGATGCCGCTCTACTCGCGCCACATCCTGCACCTCGGCGCGGATCAACACGGCCTGCTCATGGGCTCCTCGGGCATCGGGGCCTTTGCTGGCTCGGTCTGGCTACTCTCCATCCCCTCGCACCGGCGGACCGCGTATCTACGCTGCTCGGTCGCCGTCATCTTCGTGTGCCTCGGCGCACTCGCCCTCGCGCGAAATCTCAGCGCCGCCATCGCCTCGATGATCGCGCTCACCGTCGGCACCTCCACCATGTTCGGCCTCGCAAATACCATCGTGCAAGAGCGCGCGCCAGACGCCCTGCGAGGCCGCGTCTCCGCCATCTTCGGCCTCAGCTTCTTCGGGGTGCTCCCCTTCTCCGGCCTCCTCATGACGAAATACGCCGACCTCGTCGGCCTGCGCAGCGCGATGGGCTCGGGCGCAATCGGCTTCGGCCTCGCCGCCACCGCCCTGCTTTACCGATCGCGCGCATCGACCCCACATTTCCAAAAACTTTGAGCCACCACGTAAAACTCCCACAACTTTCCTGCGTTCCCTTTCGCAGGCTATTGTCGCCACGCCGCTTTTCGCGTATCTGCGCGCTCGCCATGAATTTGAACCCGCGTTTCCCCCATCAATGATCGCGCCCGTTGACCAATTCCGCGAAGACGCCACGCGCGTCGCGCATGACGATGAGCATCGCCGCCGTATTCAGGGGGCGTTGGGGAAATATTATGTCGCGCGGGATCGGCAGGTGGGGCGTTACCAGAATTGGGATGCGGCGCGGCAGGCGGCTGCGGAGATTAAGTGGGAGGCGGTTAATCATCTCGATAAATATTTGGAGGAATTTTCGACGAAGCTGGAGGCGCGGGGCGGGAAGGTTTTTTGGGCGAATAACAGCGCGGAGGCTCGGGAGTATATCCTCGCGATTTGCCGGGAGAAAAAGGCGCGTTGCATCGTGAAATCGAAGGCGATGACGGCGGAGGAGATCCATCTGAATCCGGCGCTGGAGAAGGAAGGATACGAAGTCGTGGAGACCGATCTCGGGGAGTACATCGTGCAGCTTCGCAAGGAAGCGCCGTATCATTTTGTGTTTCCGGCGATGCACCTTTCGCGCGGGGAAATTAAGGAGCTGTTCGACAAGGAAGTGGGGAATGTGCCGAGCGATTCGCCGGAGGATTTGACGATGGTGGCGCGGCGCGTGATGCGGAAAAAATACTGCGAGGCGGACATCGGGATCAGCGGGGCAAACTTTGCGATCGCGGAGACGGGGATGATTTCCATTACCGAAAACGAGGGGAATGCGCGGCTGACGACGGCGCTGCCGAAGGTGCATATCGCGGTGATGGGCATCGAGAAAGTGCTGCCGCGATTTGAAGATCTCGCGCTTTTCCTGCCGCTGCTCGGGACGGCGGGCGCGGGGCAGGCGATGACTTGCTACAACTCGATGATCGGCGGGCCGCGGCTCGCGGGCGAGGTGGATGGGCCGGAGGAATTTCATGTCGTGCTGATTGATAATCATCGCACGCGCCTGCTCGCGGACCCGGAGCAGCGGGATGCGCTGCACTGCATTCGCTGTGGTGCGTGTTTGAATGTGTGCCCGATTTTCAAAAACGTGGGCGGGCACAGCTACGGGACGACTTACCAGGGGCCGATCGGGTCGGTGATCACGCCGCATCTGCGCGGGTTGCAGGATTGGAAACACCTTTCCAATGCGTCGTCGCTGTGCGGTGCCTGCACGAGCGCGTGTCCGGTGAAAATCGACATCCATCATCACCTGCTGCACAACCGGCGCAATGCGGTGACGCAGAAGCCGCGCTGGTGGGAGAAGATGGCGTTTCGCGCGGCGGCGTTTGTGTTCAATCGCCCGCAGCTTTTTGCGGCGCTCGGTCGCTTTGGAAAGCTCGGGCAGAAACTGCATCCGCTGGTGGAAGGGACGAGCTTTGATCCGGCGCGGGCGTGGACGGAAACGCGCGACACGCCGCAGATGGCGAAGGTGAGTTTCCGCGACTACTGGGCGACGCGCCCGAAAAAAACATGAACGGGAAAGCACAGATTCTGACACGCATTCGCGAAGCCTTGCGCGAGCTCGCGCCGGTGCCGGGGCATCACGGCGAAGGCGCGTTGCATCACGGGGAGCCGCCAAAGGATTTCGGCGGATGGCTGCCGCCGGTGGGCGAATCGCTTGACGAACAGATCGCGCTTTTTGCGAAGAACTCCGAGGACTTGAAGACGGAGTTTCATGTGCTCGGAAGTGAGGCGGAATTGCCCGCGCGGCTCGCGGCATTTTCCGCAGAGAATGGCTGGAAACGCGTGGCCACGCATCGCGGTGCGCTGACGGATGCGACGGTGTCTGCGCTGAAGCTGCCGACTTTGCAAACGGAGCTGGGATACAGCGTGACGGAGCTGGAGCAGTGCGATGCGGGCATCAGCGAATGCGACGCGCTGGTGGCACAGACGGGGAGCGTGCTCATCACCGGCCGGAGCGCGGGCGGGCGGGCGCTTTCGGTGCTGCCGCCGCATCACATCGTGCTCGTGCGGCGCGGGCAAATGGTGCCGGACATCCCCGCCGCGTATGCGCTGCTGCGCCAAAATTACGGCGCGAACTGGCCGAGCTTTATGTCTTTCATCACCGGCCCAAGCCGCACGGGCGACATCGAGCGCATCCTCGTCCTCGGCGCGCACGGGCCGAAACGGCTGACGGTTTTCCTCGTATGACCACGCTTTCTCCCGCTCCCGAAAATCGCATCCTCGTCACCGGCGGCGCTGGCTTCATCGGCAGCGCGATCATTTGGGAACTGAACCGGCGCGGCTGCGAACAGATCGTCGTCAGCGACATTCTCGGCACGAATGAGAAGTGGAAGAATCTGACGCCGCTGCGGTTCGAGGATTATCTGGAGGCGGACGATTTGCGGTCGCGTTTGGAAAGCGGGGCGCTTGGGAAGTTTGATTACGTCTTCCACCTCGGCGCGTGTTCCGCGACGACGGAACGCGATGCGACTTACCTCATCCGCAACAACTTCGAGTTTACGAAAGACGTAGCCGCGTGGTCGCTGAAAAATGAGGCACGTTTCACTTACGCGTCCTCGGCTGCGACTTATGGCGACGGCGCGGCTGGGATGAGCGACACCGATCCGGCGATCGAGCGGTTTCGTCCGCTGAATATGTATGGTTATTCGAAGCATCTCTTCGACCTCTACGCGAAGCGCCAAGGCTGGCTGGACGCGCTCGTGGGTTTGAAATACTTCAACGTTTTTGGACCGAATGAAGGCCACAAGGACGACATGCGCAGCCTCGTCCATAAAAGCTGTGCGCAGGCGCTGGAAACAGGCGCGATCCGGCTCTTCAAAAGCTACAAGTCCGAGTATCGCGATGGCGAACAGATGCGGGATTTTCTCTACGTGAAAGACGCGGTGAATATGACGCTGCATCTCGCGGCGCAGAAAAATGCGGGCGGACTTTTTAACATCGGCTCGGGCGAAGCGCACACGTGGATCGATCTCGCGACCGCCGTTTTCAGCGCGCTGGATCGCGAGCCGAAAATCGAGTTCATCGAGATGCCCGATACGCTGCGCGGGAAGTATCAATACTTCACCCAGGCCGACATCGGGAAACTGCGCGGCGCGGGATATGACGCTCCG
>JANLQB010000625.1:0-2649 GCA_031367565.1 Verrucomicrobiota bacterium | reverse complement strand
CAGCTCCGCGCGGAGCTTGAGGAACACAACCGCCGTTATTACGAGCAGGCCGCGCCGACGATTTCGGACGCGGATTACGACGTGCTTTTTCGCGAGCTGCGCGATTTGGAGGAGGCGCATCCCGAGTTCCAATCGCTGGATTCGCCGACGCAGCGCGTCGGGGGAAAGTCGCTTGATGGTTTCGTCAAAGTCGCGCATCGCGTGCCAATGCTTTCGCTCGATAATCTTTTCGCGAAGGAAGACATCGTGGGGCTGCGGAAGTTTGTGGTCAGCGTGGAGAAATTGCTCCCCGGCGAGCCGCTCAAATGGCACGTCGAGCCGAAGATCGATGGGGTCGCCGTTTCGCTCCGCTACGAAAATGGGAAGCTGGTGACGGGCGCAACGCGCGGCGATGGCGAGACGGGCGATGACATCACGGCGAACCTGAAAACGATCCGCAGCATCCCGCTGCAAATCGTGAACGCGCCCGACGTGCTCGAAGTGCGCGGCGAGGTTTATCTGACGGCGACGACGTTCCGCAAAATCTGCGACGAGATGATCGCGCGCGGCGAAGAGCCATTCGCGAATGCGCGCAACACCGCCGCCGGCACACTCAAGCAACTCAACCCGCGCCTCGTCGCCAAACGCCCGCTCGACATCGTGCTCTACGGCCTCGGCGAAGCAAGCGAAGCGCCGCCCACGCAGGCCGCGTTGCTGGAGTGGCTGCACGGGTTCGGATTCCACACGCCGCGCTGGACGAAACTCTGCGGCACGCCGGACGAGCTGCTGGCCGCGATCCAAGAGCTAGACTCGATCCGCGACGGATTCGGTTTTGAAACGGACGGCGCGGTGATCAAGCTGAACGACATCGCGCAACGCGAGCGCGCGGGGTTCACGTCGCGTTTTCCGCGCTGGGCGAAAGCGTGGAAATACGTCGCCGAACAAGCCGAGACGCGGCTCCGCGCCATCACCGTGCAAGTCGGCCGCACGGGCAATCTCACGCCCGTCGCCGAACTCGAACCGACGCTCCTGCGCGGCAGCACAATCAGCCGTGCCACGCTCCACAACGAAGACGAAATCCGCCGCAAAGACATCCGCATCGGCGACACGGTGATCATCGAAAAAGCGGGCGAAGTCATCCCGGCGGTCGTGCGCGTGGTTTTGGAAAAGCGGCCCGCCAACGCTGTGGCATTCAATTTCTCCGAGCATCTCGGCGGCAAATGCCCCGCGTGCGCCGGCCCGATCCGGCGCGATCCCGAGTTCGCCGTGTGGGTCTGCGAAAACGTGAACTGCCCCGCGCAAAAAACGCGTCGCCTCGAATACTTTGCCAAACGCGGCGCGCTCGACATCGACGGCCTCGGTGGAATCGTCGCCGACAAACTCGTCGAGCGCGGTCTCGTCGATGACCCGCTCGATGTTTTCACACTGGAATTTGAGCCGCTCGCGAAACTCAATCTCGGCACCGACGAAGAGCCGCGCATCTTCGGCGAAAAGAACGCCCGCAAACTCCTCGACGCCGCCGAACGCGCCAAAACCCTCCCGCTCGCTCGCTGGCTGCACGCCCTCGCCATCCCCGAAGTCGGCGAAACCACCGCGTACGATCTCGTGCAACATCACGAAACGCTGGAAGCCGTCGCCGACTCCGCGCCGCTCCGCGACGTGCTCGAACTCGATCGCGCCCGCACCGAGAAAAACAAGGGAGCCGCCGATGCCGTTGGCCAGCGCCTCATCGAAAGCGGTTTCGGCAAGCCATCCAAAAAAGCGAAAGCCGAACCGCGCGACGCCGTCGTAATCGTCGGCCCCGTCATCGCCCGCGCCACGCTCGCGTGGTTCGAGAGCGACCGAGGCCACGAAGTCCTCGCCCGCCTGCGCCAGCTAAGCATCGAGCCTCGCGGCAAAACCCACGCAGCCCCCAGCGGCCACATTTTCTCTGGTAAAACCCTCGTCCTCACCGGCACGCTCCACACCATCGCGCGCGGAACCGCCACGGAAAAAATCCGCGCCGTCGGAGGAAACGTCTCCACTTCCGTCAGCAAGAAAACGGACTACCTGGTCGTCGGCGAAAACGCCGGATCGAAACTCGACGAAGCGCGCAAACATGGAGTTGAGGAGCTAACGGAGGCGGAGTTTATCAACGCCCTGGGCGACTCCGGGACGAAGGCGGGCGAGCGAGATTTGTTCACCGAATAGAGACGGACCGCGCTCCTTGAACACGATGGGCTTACGAATATTCTCCGCCTATGTCGAAAGCAGCTCGGCCCTATCTCGCTCGGGAGGAATCTCTCGTTATCGAACGTGAGGCAGACATGAAAAGTGAATACCGAGATGGATGGTCTTTTGCGACACTGGGAGAGAACGCTACGCACTCCGAACTCCTTGTGAATTTATGCGCAGAACTAGGTGCACAGAGTCGCGATGAGCGCCGCCGAATCTATTGGCTGGGAGATCGTGCTCTCGGATTTCTTTGATGGAGTGGATTTGGCACCGCTGCCGCCGTTTCGAGAGCGCAGCTAAGCGGTCGGCGTTTTCGAGGACGAGGACGATTTTGGGCTTTGGATCGCGCTTGGTGGCAAAATGGTTTGTCGCCGCGCGGCATTCTGCTTCCATTCGCCGCCTATGAAAATCGTCCTCGCTTACTCCGGTGGTCTCGACACTTCTGTCCTCGTCGCC
>JANLQB010000587.1:0-4850 GCA_031367565.1 Verrucomicrobiota bacterium | reverse complement strand
CTGGGTCACCGCGCAGCACATGGCACCACACGGAAGCCTCAACCTGCCAGATGCGCTGAAGAACTCGTGCAACTCGTTTTTCTACCAGTGGGGCAACAAGGCGAAGATCGAAAACATCCTCGCGACTGCTGATTCACTCGGACTCGGACAATCGACCGGGGTGCCGCTGACCGGCGAGCAGAGCGGCCTGATCCCCGGACCCAAGTGGCTCGCTCAAGCCAGCCCGACGGAGAAATGGACCGAAGGATACACGGCCAACGTTTCCATCGGCCAAGGTGCGGTGGAGGCGTCGCCGCTTCAGATGGCGATGGTTGTTTCGACGATCGCGAATCGCGGCATTTCGTATTACCCAAAGCTCGTTCACCGAATTCTCACGCCGGAGGGCGAGGACGCGAAGGATGAAAATGGAAACCTCGCGATGCCGCACGAGCCAAAGGTTCGCGCGGACCTTCACAAAGTCGGGATCACCGATTCGCAGATCGAACTCGTGCGCGAAGGCATGAAGCGTGTGGTCGCGACGGGCACGGGAAAAAAGGCGCAGATCAAAGGAGTCACCGTCGCGGGAAAGACGGGCACGGCGCAGTTTTGGCGGGTGGAAAAAGAGAACGGCAAGACGGTGCGCATCAAAGACAACCACACGTGGTTCATCACCTTCGCGCCGTACGAACAGCCGAAATATGCGGTCTGCATTTTCGTGCAGGGCGCGAAGTCGGGCGGCGGCGTTTCCGCGCCGATTGCGCAGAAGATCATGGAGGAAAGTCTGGCGCTGGAAAAAGGCTACGATCCCGGACTCGCGGCGCTGGAGCCGGCGAAAGGCAGTTTCCGCCAGATCGAGATGGTCGATTACAAAAAGAGCGTCGTGCCGACCGAACAAAAGCCCGAGGAGGAAACTCCCGAGAGCACCGAAATCGCCGATAAGAAAATCGAGAAACAAAAAATCGAGAAACCCGATATCCGCTCGGAGGCGGATCAACGCGGAAAGATCGGGAAACGCGAAGTCGCCACCCCGCCGCAGCCGGCAGAGAAACGCGGCTTTTTCCAACGACTCTTCGGTCCAAAGCCGAAGGAGCCAACTCCTTCCGCCCCACTCAAACCATTCAAACCGGGTGGTCACTAAACCACACCACCCACAGTGTTCAGCAAACTCTACCCAAAAATCCTTTCCATGACCGAACGTGTAAAACGTGTCCTCGGCCTCGCGCCGCGGCAAACAGGCAACAAAATCGTCATCAACTGCGAAAAGCTCGAACGCCGCGTGGCGCTTCTCGAGGGCGGTCAGCTCGAAGAATACAGCATCGAGCGGCAGACCGATCGCAACATCGTCGGCAGCATTTTCAAAGGCCGCGTGAAGAACATCGAGCATGGCCTGAAGGCGATGTTCGTGGACATCGGCTTCGAGAAAAATGCGTTCCTGCATTTCTGGGACGCACTCCCCGCGGCGCTCGATAGCGGCATCGAAGAAGTCGAACGCACCGGCGGCAAAAAGCAGGCGAAGCGCATCACCGCCAAAGACATCCCGAGCATTTATCCCGTCGGCAGCGAAGTGCTCGTGCAAGTCACCAAAGGCCCGATCAGCACCAAAGGCCCGCGCATCACCACGAATCTGAGCCTCGCCGGCCGCTACCTCGTGCTCATGCCCTACAGCGACCAAAGCGGTATCTCGCGCAAAATCGAGAGCCCGAAAGAGCGCGAGCGGCTGCGCAAAATTCTCAAGGAACTCGACATCCCGGAGGGCATGGGCCTGATCGTTCGCACCGTCGGTGAGGGCCAGCGCGAGCGATACTTCGTGCGCGATCTCGGCCTGCTCGTCGAACAATGGCGCGCGATCGAAGCCGCGATGAAAGAGAAGCCCGCACCGAACTGCGTCTTCGCCGAACCCGACCTCATCGAGCGCACCGTGCGCGATTTCCTAACCGACGAAATCGACGCCGTCCTCTGCGACGACGAAAACGCCGTGAAGCGGATGATCGACCTCGTCGGCCAGATTTCCAAACGCTCCACCAACCGTATCCAGCACTACAGCGGCGCGCAGCCGATCTTCGAGAGCTTCGGCGTGCAAAAGCAAATCGACGACGCCTTTCACCGCCAAGTCTGGCTCAAGTGCGGCGGCTACATCGTCATCGACGAAACCGAGGCGCTCATCGCGATCGACGTGAACACGGGCCGTAACAAAGGCGGCAAGGATGTCGAGAAAACCATCCTGCAAACCAACCTCGAAGCCGTCGATGAAATGGCGCGTCAGATGCGCCTGCGCAATATCGGTGGCCTCATCATCGGCGACTTCATCGACATGAAATCGCGCAAGGATCAGCAGCAGGTTTATCAGCGCATGAAAGACCGCCTGCGCCGCGACAAAGCCAAGACGCACGTCATCCCGATTTCACCGCTCGGCCTCATGGAAATGACGCGCCAGCGCGCGCAGGAATCCATCAGCGGCTCCGTGTATGAGCCCTGCCCGTATTGCTACGGACGCGGGAAAATCAAAAGCGCCATGACCATGAGTGTCGAACTCCAGCGCGAGTTGCACCAAGTGATGCGCAAGTATCCCGAGGTCCACGAGATCAAGATCATCATCCATCCCACGGTGCTGGAACGCTTGCGCAAGGAAGACGAGGAACTGCTCATTGACATCGAGCGCAAATACGCTGGACGCCTCTCCTTCCGCAGCGATCCGACTTCGCACCAGGAAAAATTCATCATCACCGACGCCAACACCGGCGCGGAACTGAAAGTGTAGTCACAGCTCATGCGGCCCTCCGCATAAAATCCCTCATGCGCGCAGCGCCGCTCTTTTAAAGGCGCTTTATGCTTCCGTGCCTTGGTGTAAAAGCGCAAAGCCCCCGCTATTGCTACGGGTAATCATACCATCAGCAATGCCCAGCGAACCCGCGCCACTCAATCCTCAACCTCAGCTCCCCATGCTCCCTGCCAAACAGCAGCAA
This sequence comes from Verrucomicrobiota bacterium, assembly GCA_031367565.1. Classification (GTDB taxonomy): domain Bacteria; phylum Verrucomicrobiota; class Verrucomicrobiia; order Chthoniobacterales; family Chthoniobacteraceae; genus JANLQB01. The sequence goes on along the minus strand of JANLQB010000587.1, from coordinate 1,908 downwards.
CTCATCGCCCGCCTCCTCCTCATCGAAGACCCCCGCCGAGCGGCTCGACGCCATCCTCGCGCGCGGTCGCCGCTGGCCCGCTCCCGGCTCGGCGCCGCGCTCATCCGTTGCTGCTCTCTCCGCATCGGACTCGCCGACACCCGTGAACGATAATGCCGTGCATTAAATCGTTCGTGAACCCGATTTTTGTTGACTGGATTCTCCCAAACTGACTGATCTCCCCGCATGATACCCATTAAGTCTAAAAAACCAGCAGGGGATCAAATCGCCCCCCCCTTCCAACGATAATCAGCTTACACATCGTCATTTCATTCAGCGCACCGCAGTGGCATCGGCGGCAACAGCTTTCGGAATTGGTGTTGGGATTCGGGAGGCGCAGGCGACTTGGGTAAATGGCGTAGTCGGCTATCTTTTTGATGTGCCGGCACCATCCGTTGTGAACGCGGATGGGGCCACCGAGCAGCAGGCTCTCACAAACCTCGTTAATGCGTTAAATCAGAATCCTGATGTGGTCATTACTCCGGTTGTAGTTCCTTTTGATGATTACACCCACAAACTTGTCGCGGTTCCTTCGCAACTGTTGAACCCTGATCCAGCCGCAAACGCGAAAGTTGTTGAGTTAACAGGCGGGACTTATCGCGCAACGGCAAGAGGCACTGTTGGGTTTCAAATTAAGACAGCCAAAGTAGTTCCAAAATAGCGTGGAAGCAGGCGTTTTCGATTTTGGCCGTTTTGTGCGAAGCCGCCTTATCGCTGGTCTCTCTGTTGGTGCCGGTCTTATAGTCGCGACGTGCCTTTGGTTCCTACGAAGTCCTGCTATAAACACTGATGCGGTTTCAGCAGCGAAACTACCTGCTACGGCGGAAAGCTTTTTAAGAGAGCAAGCTGTAGAGGCGACCATTTCCCCGCAATCCTATTTAACTGGGCCGACAGAGCGTGAAAGGCAAGTTGTCTCCAAGTATATCACCGCCGCAACCAGCCTTTTGCGGGCATGTGAGAATGCGAATTCTGCCACCGTTTTTGATCGTGAGTATGAGGGACAATCACGTCGGACCATTTTGAAGATCGCACCGCCAACCACAGAGCAAATGTCGGCAGTATATGAAGATTTCTCTCGTGGAATTTCGGAGCTTCAGGCCGCTGGCATTGATGACAAACGCTTTCGCCGTGAAATTGACTCACTGACTCGCGACTATGCAAACTACCCAAAAACTTCAAAAATTGTGAGTATCGTGACATTCAGTGACCCAAAGACAGCACCACGAGTTCGTGAATTCTTTGCGAACGATGAATCGGAATATCTCCCAGCGGAAGATGGCTCATTTGTTATTCCAACGGATCCCTACTACCGCCTTGATGAGGATTTTGGAGGCAAGGAGTCATGGGCGGCTAAGCGTTATTCCCACCTTATTTCGATTGAACGCTGATGTACGAAATGGGTCGTGTTCCGCGGGACACGAGTAATTGATTTCCCATGCACGTTTTGGCGGTTACAGTTTGCGTGTCTTATTCCGCCGCCTTGGAGGAGTGTCGCGGAAAAGGAGAAGAACTGCCGCGTTTGCTCACGTTTGAGCATCTTCACCTTTCCACGGATGAGAAAGCGGAAGCCCGGACCTTGCTCGCCACCCTGGGCTATCGGGAAATCGGGTGGCACAAGGACGACGCGGCGTTTGTGCTGAATCGGGGGCCGACGATAACTTGATGGCGACGAGAGGGTTCATTCTAAAATCCAAGTATCCCGCGAGCGCGCCCCTTTCCCGAAAACTCCTACCTTGCCTTGACCGTCGTGGCCGTCATGTGCTGAATCCTGTTTATGAAACGCCTCCTTCTTCCGATCATCGCCGTCCTCGCTTTTGCGTCCGCCATTGCCGCCGATGTGCCGCGCATCGAAATCACCGACGCGGAAAT
>JANLQB010000579.1:0-1727 GCA_031367565.1 Verrucomicrobiota bacterium | reverse complement strand
AGTTCGCGGCAGTCGATCGGGACGATGCGGCGCGTGGGGAAGGCGGTTTTCAGGACGGCTTCCGCCCATTTGTCGGCCTGGTCGGCGAAGACGGGAAGGAGCACGACTTTGTTTCCGATGTAGAAATTGGCGTAGCTCGCGGGCAGGCGCTGGCCGTCGCGCACGATCTTGCCGGGCATGGGCATCCGGTGGATTTCGAGCGGGGTGCCGTCTTCGGCATCCATGGTTTTGAGCAGTTCGAAATTGAGCCTTAGCGGCTCGTAGTTGTTATCGTTTTCATCGTCCTCGACGACAGTGATAATCGAGGTCCGCGAGACGAAGCGCGTGAGGTCATCGACGTGGCCATCGGTGTCGTCGCCCTCGATGCCGTCGCCGAGCCAGAGGATATTCGAGACGTTGAGGTAGTCTTTGAGTCGCTGCTCGATTTCGGCCTGCGAGAAGTCCGGGTTGCGGTTCGGATTGAGGAGGCACGATTTGGTCGTGAGCAAAGTGCCCGCGCCATTCACCTCGATCGAGCCGCCTTCGAGGACCATGCCTGGATGATAAACGGGGAGGCCGAATTTTTCCGCGATGATCGTGGGTACCACGTCGTCGTCCTCGAATGGCGGATATTTCCAGCCCCACGCGTTGTAATCCCAATCGACGATCGCGAGCTTCGGCGCTTCGGCGCGCGTGAGGAAAACGGGGCCGTGATCGCGGCACCACGGCTCATTCGTCGGGATGTGGTGGAAAGTGACGTGATCGATCTTGGCGCGGTGTTTCGCGAGAATCTGGCGCACGTCGGCTTCGTGGTCGGCGTCGCAGACGTTGATGTTCACGGGCTCGGATTCGGCGAGCGCATGGACCATCGCGGCGAGCGCGGGTGTCACGCGATCGTAGGACTCGGGGAAGCTGATGCCTTCGCGTCGGGGAAACGAGAGCCAGGTCGCGGAATGCGGCTCCCACTCCGCTGGCATCCGGTATCCAAGTGCGGTGGGCAGCTCGGGAGCGGCGGGCTCGGGTGCCGGGGTTATTTCAGTCGAGGCGTTCATTGAGATTTCTAAAATGATTCAACATGAATCATGCCAGCAGGGGGTTGCTCGCAACTCGCGCTGTCGACGTTACTTTTAGTCGATAAAACGTTTCTGCAAGTCTCCATAGGCGTCAATCCGGCGGTCGCGGAAAAAGGGCCAGTGCGTGCGTTGGGTATCGACGCTTTCGAGATCGACCTCGACGATGAGCGTCTCTTCCGCGTCGGCGGAGGCCTTTTGCAGGATTATCCCCGATGGATCGGCGACAAAACTCTGTCCCCAAAACTCGATGCCATCGCCGCCGTCCGGCGCTTCGTGGCCGACGCGATTTGGGACGGCAACGTAGCAGCCATTCGCGATGGCGTGCGAACGCTGGATCGTTTCCCACGAGCTGTGATGCCGCTCGCCATACTTCGCCTTTTCGCTCGGGTGCCAGCCGATCGCGGTGGGGAAAAAGAGGATCTCCGCGCCTTGCAAAGCGGTGAGCCGCGCGGCCTCGGGATACCACTGATCCCAGCACACGCAGACCCCGATTTTCGCGAATTTTGTCTGCCACGCGCGAAAGCCGAGGTCGCCGGGCGTGAAGTAGAATTTTTCGTAAAAGAGCGGGTCGTCCGGGATGTGCATCTTGCGATATTTCCCGAGATACGTGCCGTCGGCGTCGATGATCGCGGCGGTGTTGTGATACAGCCCGGCGCTCCGTTTTTCAAAAAGCGA
>JANLQB010000572.1:0-1682 GCA_031367565.1 Verrucomicrobiota bacterium | reverse complement strand
GTGCCCGTCCCGATGAAGGTTGATCGATTGATCCACCATCAGCCGACACTCGCCAAAGCAAAGCATCGCCCAACCCCATTGATCTTCCCTCCGCTCCACGCTGAATCCCAGCTTCTGATAGAACTCAACGCTCGCAGGCATACTCTTCACCGGCAGCATCGGGATGAGGCGATTCATTTTCATTGGGCAATTTTTAGAAGTGTTTTCCCGCCTGCTTCCCAAACGTAGCGCCTTCGGACGCGATGAACGCAATGAAGAGGCAAATTGTTATGCCAAACGCGGTGTAAAGTGCCCGCTGAAGGCGAACATATCGCACGCGTATAGCCGGGTCGGACTCTGCTTGGATAAGCTGGCTGAGATGGCTCAAATCCTGAAAGTGGCGAATGTAAGACATCGGGTAACCGCGAGAACGTAAAAGGAACTTGGTGCGATACCAAAGCACGTTGGTGAGCATCGCGAACACGGCTGCGACAATGAATAAGGGAGGGATCGGAGAATTCATTGAAGGTATCCGCTATAGAAGAGACGCGCGGCAGTCGGTGAATTGCTCTCTACCCCGCGCAGCCGCAGCCCGATCCGCAACTCCCGCCGCTCACCACGCCGTCAATGATGATGCCCTGAAACGCGAGATGTTCGTGGACCATTTCTAAAAAGCCGCGCACCGTTTCCGATGGCGGCGTCACGCATTCCAGACGGATCCGGATCAGCTTGGTCACGAGCGCCGGATACGCCTCCGCCATTTCGCCATCCATGATGAAGGACACGTAGGCATTGAGCTTCTCCTGAAGCTGAAAAAGCTGCTCATCCGAATCATCCCACGGACGTCGCTCGACCATGGTCAGGATGACTTCGTCCGACTTCGCATCGTGGACGATCGAGTCGATGATGTTCGTTTTTTCGATACCGCCGGGCGGTGGTGTTTCAGGCGTCATTTTGCGGAAAACTCATAGACGGTCGTGCTCCGGAAATTCTCACCGGGGCGTAGCACGGTGGTGGGGAATTCGGGTTGATTTGGGGAATCAGGATAGTGCTGGGTTTCGAGGCACAGCCCGTAGTTCTTTTTGTAAGCGATGCCGCCTTTCCCGATCACCGAGCCATCCAGAAAATTGCCCGTGTAAAACTGGATGCCCGGTTCGGTCGTCGAGACTTTCATTACGCGCCCGCTCTTCGGCTCGCGCACTTCCGCCGCGGGCGTCAGCGCGCCCGGTTTGGCCTGATCGATCACGTAGTTGTGATCGTATCCACCCGGCACTTTCGCGAAATCCCTCCCGACCGCTTTCGCCTGCGTGAAATCCATCGCGCCGCCCGCAGTCGCCTCGATTTTCCCAGTCGGAATGCTCGTTTCATCCACCGTTGTCAGCTTCGACGAATGCAACATCAGCTCGTGCTCGAAGATGTCGCCCGCACCCGCACCGGCGAGATTCCAGTAGGCATGATTGGTTAGGTTCACGACCGTCGCCTTGTCCGTCGTCGCTTCGTAGTCGAGCCGCAGTTCGTTCTTATTCGTCAGCGTGTAAGTGATCGCTACTTTCAACGTCCCTGGATAACCCTCTTCGCCATCCGCGCTCGTGTAGGAAAAGCGCACGCCATTCGCGAGCGCCTCGCCTTTCCAGTTCCGCATATCGAAGCCCTTCAAACCACCGTGCAAATGGTTCGGCGCATTGTTGATCGCAAGCGTGTAA
>JANLQB010000568.1:0-6777 GCA_031367565.1 Verrucomicrobiota bacterium | reverse complement strand
CCATTGAGCGTGACGGGGAATTTCGCGGGATCGAAGTCGGTGAATGGCGCGTAGGGAAAGCGGCGGTAGTGGGCGAGTAGGCGGATTTTCCTCACGTCGAAACCCATTAGCTTCGCCATCGCGAAGTCGATGAGGAACGGGTTGCGCGAAGCGAGCAGCGCGTTCGCCGTGACGGGCAGGGGCTGCAGCGGGCCGTTGCCTTCGCCAGCGATGAGGCCGTCCATGATCGAGAGCACGGCGCGCTGCGGCTCGGTGCGCAATTTTCCACCGTCGGCGTGGGCGAGGAGGATGATCATGTTCAGGTCGTAAACCATGCGCCAGATCGAGTCGTTCCCGTACCAGGAGCCTGAGCCGACGTAGAAGCCGCCCGTGCCGCGACTGAGGTTTTCCTTCGTCCCGATGGTCTTGATCCCGCGCACGCGCTTCACGAGTTCCCAGCCTTTTTTCAGCAGTTTGAAGACGAACTTCGACTTCTTCTGAAAGCGCTCGCGCAACCGCGCCTGCCAGTAGATCCAGCGCGAGACATCGTCGGGAAACTCATCGCCGCCCTGCGACGGAAAACCGAGCTGATGATGCACGAGATGCGCCTTTGAGCCATTGATGCCCACGAGGTTTTTCAACGCCCCCGTGATGCCCGTTTTCTGATGCGTCTTCATCTTCGGCAGGTTGATGAAAAGGTCCGCCTCCAGCACCGTCCTCGCGATGAGGTAACGATGCACGCCCTTGCGATGCACACTCACCGTCTCCGCCGGATCGTAGTCGGACACGCGAAACGAATCCGCATTGTGGCTCACTTCTTCGAGCAGGCTGGTGTGGTCGATGATGACTTCGCTATAGCCGTTCGGATCGCCGGGATGCGACGAGTCCAGCTCCATGAAGCCATCCTTTGGCGTCCACCGCTCGCGTCTTAAATCCAAAAACTGCACGACCGGCGCAATGCTCCCGCGATATTTCTCGATCAACTTGTCCACGCCCGTCTGCGCGATCAGCGCCGCCCAATCGCACGTCTGCAACGGCACATCGCCGACCGAAATTTTCTCGAGCCCCGGATACTTCGCGATGCACGCCTGGATCACTTCATCGATCAGCCGCGTGCTCGTCACCAGCGCTGCGATCGGAAACTCCGCGTGCTCCTGATGCTTCACCCAGTTCGGCTTGATCACGACTTTCCGAAAAGCGCCATCGGGCAGATTCCGCGCGGCGAAAGCCGCCATGTCGGGCTCAGGCCCGAGGACGATATCGAGTTCGTTCATCAAATGGTGTCGTAAGAATTAGCAGGTTGAAGCGCCAGGCAAATCGGGCACCGTGAGGCCGTGTCCGCCGATTCTATTTCCACACCGACTCAAGATGACTTCAAGGAGTGCTACCGGGGCCGGCAAAACGCGCTCCATCACGCCGCTTACATGCGCATGGCGAAGGTGCTGCTGGCTTTGCATTTGTGCGAGAAAGCCGGGATCCGCCTCGATGGCAAGGACATCTTCGACTATGGCTTCGGCGCAGGCACCTTCTACCGCTACTGTCCGCCGACCAGTCGCCTTTTTGGAGTGGAAATGGATGCGGAAAATGTCGGGGCAGTTCGTGCGATGTTGCTCGATCGCGGGTTCGCCAATGCCGATCTGCAAACGATCGAGATCGAGCGCTGGCAGGAGCACCCACTTCTCGCCCGGACTTACGATTTCGTCCTCTGCAGCCACGTCCTGGAGCACCTCCCCGATCCCGTCGGTTTTCTCCGAAAAATGAGCGACTGCCTCGGCCCATCGAGTGCCTTCGTGGGCCTCGTCCCCCTCAACGAGCGGCAAATGGACCCGCATCATGTGCAGACGGTAAACCGCGCCAAGATCGAGGAATGGGCACGGGAATCCGGGCTCCGGGTCGCCCACTATTTGGAGGGCGATCCGCTGATTTATTGGGTGCAGCCTGTGTTTGCCTGCAACAAAGGCATCCTGCGAGGTCTCGCCCAAGTCATCAGCCTCGGACTCGGCATCCCGGCGACCCTACTCGGCCCGCGATGGTGGTCGCAGGTCGGAAAACTCGGCGCGCTCCTGACTCGCTCCCTGCCGACTCAGGCCGCGTTCATCCTCACGCGGTGACGGGCAGTTCGCGTTTCACAAAACGTCCGCGCCAAAGGAATGTCGGATCATCCACCGGGAACGTCCGCCGCTGCCCTCCGCCCGCCTCCGTGTAGATGGAGTAGCTAGTTTTTTTCGGCGAATAAATCCCCGCCAGCAGACGCCGCAGTCTGAAGTGAATAACCCAAAGCGGAGCAAGCCTCTGCGCCCATTTCGGAGCCGCTTCGCGCAATCGCAACTGTTCAGCGATCGCATTCGGATTCAAACTCATATTTTCCCCCGTATCCGCAAAACTGGTGGTGAACCGGCGCAGCACCGCCATTCGGATTCCTTTGCGGATCAGCTCCAGCACCCAGGCCGCATCGCCCACCACTCTCCACGCATCGCTGAAATAGAGCCCGTGTTCTTCCAACACCCGACGGCGGAAAAAAGTCGCCGCCGTGAAAACCCCCAGCGTGCAAACCTGCGTATGATGCAACGTCGGCAGGATCACCGGACGACTGCACAAATACTCGCCCTTTTCATCCACGACGACCACGTCTCCGAAAACCACATCCACCTCCGGATGCGCCGCGAAAAACTCCTGCACCGTCTTCAGAGCGCCCGGCAGGTATTGCTCGTCACAATTCAAATAGGAAAGGATGTCGCCCGACGCCTTGCGCAGGCCACGATTCACCGCGTCATACATTCCCTGGTCCTTCTCCATCACGAGTTGAAACGCCAGGCGCCCATCCGCCGTCTCACCCTTCGCCTTCCACTCGTCCGCCCAAGCCTGCATGGCCTCGCCCGTCCCCGCATCCTGCACGATGTGCTCCAGCGTCACCCCCTCCTGATCCGCGATGGATGAAGCGCAGAGCTTCAACCAGTCGAGTTGGCGAAAACTGGGAGTGATGATCGAGAATGTCGGGCGCATGCAGGCGCCTACAGTGTCGCGACTCGCGCCCTCGCGCAAGACGGCTGCACGGTGGAAAACCTCAGCGCTTCACCTCGTAGTAGTAAGCGCGAAAAGTCCCGTCGATGGTGAAGCGGCCATCCGGCGCGATCGGGACGGATTTCCCGGCCATCGGCACGCCGTAGGGATCGCATGGGGTCACGCTGGTGGGTTTCGCGCCGGTGAATTGCAATGTGCCTTGGACGGGTTCGAGGAGAAGCGGAGGCGTGCCCGCGAATTCGAGACGGGTGCCATCGGCGTTGTAGGTGGCGCCGGTTTGCTTGTCCTGCGCGAGGGCGGTGATGAGGATGTGTTTGGACTCGGCGAGCGGGAGATTGTCGAGCGCGGTAAAGAGAGTGCTAACCCATGGAGTCTTAAATGTCGCGGTGACGCCGGGGAGTTTGAAAGTTTGGCCCGCAGTTTTGCCGAGCACGGCTTGGGTCTTCGGCGATTGCACCGTGATCGCCTCGTGGCCGTAGTCCCAAGCGAGTTCGCCGGTCGCGCTGTGGAGCGTTTTGTTGGGCTGATCCCAATACTTCGCGAGATCGCCCTGCTCCGTTTTTCCTCCAGCAAAGCCGACCGTCACGCGCCCGATCGCGAAGGCCTCCAGCGGGGTGCCACCCTCGACGATCATCGTCTTCACATCGTAGCCGCCTTTCGTCGCATCCTGCTTGAGCGCGTCGGTGCCACGGAAGATGTCCTCCGTTGACAAACGCCGCGCGGCCACGATGGATCCTTCGCTGATGTGACCATGGTAGAGCGCGAAGGCTAGTGCGGGAAACTGGCCGATATAGGCAGGCGTATCTGTGACATAACTAGACATTCCCGGCCACCCATCGCCGAGTCGGGTGCCGCTCTGGATGAAGTGCCAGCTCGCATCCCAACCTTGCAGGCCCATTCCGTAAAACGCGAAGATCGGGGCGCACTCGGCCTTCCATTGGTTCGGCGCGGATTGCGTCCACTCGGTCATGGAGAAAGGTTTGCCTTCCACCTGCTTCATCGCCGTCGTGAAAATGCCACCGCCGGGGTGCGCGAGGTGCGATTCGTGGTTCACCTTTCCTTCCTTAATCCCGTGCCCGCCTTCGCCGCCTCCCGCATAGTTATGCCGATCAATCATTGAGCCGACGGTATCCGTCCAGATATTCGCCGGATCGCTTGCCGCCCCACCGACCTGCCACGCCGTCGTCATCGTCACACCCTTGAAGCCCGCGTCGCGGATCGCTTTTTCGCACTCGGTATAAAAGCCATGCTGCATCTCTGCAAGGCACTGGATGTAGTCACCCGCCCGCCGCGTCTGCCCTTTCCCCACGAGTTCCCAAGGGGCCATGATCGCTAACTCTGCGGCGTTCACGCGGTCCCCGGTCTTGAGCTCACCCCACGCCGATTTCAGCGTCTCGTCCGTTTGGTATTTCGCCTTCACCCATGCGGCAAAGCGCGCGCGCAGCAGTTTCGCGTGCTGCTTCCACTTGCCCTCTGGATTTGCCAGTTCACCCAACGGGTTCCAAAAAAAGATCGAGTCTTCGTTTTGCATCTCGACCGTCGCCAGCGCGGGATCATCGACGTAGCGCAGGCCGGTGTAGGGATTCTTGTGCTGGAGCATCGCGACTACCCACTTGTTGCGGATTTCCCAGAGCTTTGGCGAAGCCGTGATAAGTCCGTAAGTATCGCCCTTCGGCAACTCGTCGAATAACTCCGGTGGGTAGCCATCGTCCGACCCGATCGTGAAATGGTAAAAGACACTCCATGCCGAATAAACCCCGTTCTTCTTCAGCTCCGCGAACCACCAGTCGTATTGATCGAGCTTCTTCGGGTCGAGTTTTCCGTGGGTAGTTAGCTCATCGAAAAGCGCGTGTTCACGCGCCGCGTTGATGCCGAATTTCCGCAGATACTTCGCCCGCTGTGTGAGCTGCGCTTGCGTGTATTTCCCCGGATCGACGTTCGCGCCCACGCCCCACAATTTCACCGGCGCTGTCGCCTTCTCGAATTGCAGCTTGTCGCCCTTCGCCTTCAGAAAACCAAACTGCCCCGCAGGCGCAGGCACCAACCGCGACATGTCGATCACACTGCGCGGATCGAACGTATCCTCATCCGCCATCAGAGGAAACCAATCGCCCGGCCCCGCCGCCGCCGCCGAGCCTTCGCCCGGCTTCATCGTGCCCTGGGGCACGAAGGCGTCCGTCGTCAGCACGAAGCAATCGAGCCCGCCGCTATTCTGCGCGCCGCCTTCAAACCGAAACGCGACTTCATGCTTTCCCTTCGCCAGCGCGAGCTTACCCACTTTCACCCAGGCGATGAAGCGGTGATCGAGCTTCCCGTCGCCCGCGATATTTTGCTGCTGCTGCGCCGTGCCCGTCGTCACCGCAGCCCAAGCACCGCCATCGAGTTGCCACTTCGGTTCCGATGCCACCGGATTTAACCGCGCAAAAAAAGTATAGTCACCCGCTGCCGCGACCTCGACTTCGTAGCGGCACTCGCCCGCCTTTTCGCCGTAGTGCGAAAGCCAGCCGCCGCCCGAAAGCACCTCGCGCTTCACCGCGTCATACCAGTTGTGCTTCTGCATCGTGGACTTCGCGGGTGCTTCGCCTTCCACCCAGATGGACGCACCGCTGGCGGGCGCGCATGGCAGGAAGGCGACGGCAGCGAGTGAAAGGAGGAGGCGGGATTTCATCAGGAGAAGTCTGAATCTATTCTCTCGAAAACCGCGAGCCCTGTGACGCGCGAATTTAGGCAGGAATGGGTCACCCGCGAGCCCGTCCCGCTTTCCGACCCGCCTGACCGGTTGCACGCCTTCATCTTGGACCGCCGTTAAGCATCCGTTAAGGTTGCCCATCTTCCTTTTCGTAAAATGAAACTGCTCATCATCGAGGACTCGCAACGCCTCCTCCGCACGCTCGGCATCGGGCTGCGCAAAATGGGCTACGCCGTCGATCTCGTCGCCGACGGGGCCGACGGACTCGACTATGCGCGCTTCAATGAATACGACGTGATCGTGCTCGACCTCATGCTGCCGACGATGGACGGCCTCGCCGTGCTCCAGCGGCTCCGCGCGCTCGGACGGAAGACGCACATCCTCATTCTTTCCGCGAAAGATCAGGTCGCCGACCGCATCCGCGGACTCCAACTCGGCGCGGACGACTACATGGTGAAACCATTTTCCTTCGATGAACTTTGCGCGCGCATCCAGACGCTCGTGCGGCGGAGTTACGGCGAAAAAAATCCCGACATCGCGGTCGGCGCGGTCGTCCTAAATACGGCGGCGCGCACCGTCTCGCGCGAGGGTCGGCGCGTCCATCTCACGGCGGCGGAGTACGGCATCTTCGAGCATCTCGCGCTGCGCCGGGGCCGCGTGTTTTCCAAAGAGCAGCTCATCGACGCGATCCACGATGGCGAAACCTGCAGCGGCGCGAACGTCATCGAGGTACTCGTCTGCACGCTGCGCAAAAAAATCGACGCCGAGGGCGCGGACTCGATCATCGAGACGCGGCGCGGCCACGGCTACTGCATCGCGTGAAGTCGATCCGCCGCGAACTCACCATCCAGATTCTCGCGGGCGCGCTCGTGCTCCTGCTCGTGGCGGGCTCGCTTTTTTTCGCGGCGATTCACCACCAGCTTACCGGCGATTTTGACCGAATGCTGGACGCGGAGGCCGAAGTGCTCGCGCGCAATGCCGAGCGCAAAAGAGGCACCATCGTGTGGGACGTGCCCGATGCGTACCAGACGGGTTCACGCGAAACTTCGGACCCGGCCTACTGCCAGCTTTTTCTCGAAGATGGCACG
>JANLQB010000428.1:0-2450 GCA_031367565.1 Verrucomicrobiota bacterium | reverse complement strand
CCGCTGAGCCAGGTGGAGACGAGGACGCCGACGACTCCGGCAACGAATGCCTGCATTCCCAAATCGCCGAGCGACTCCGAATTGATTGCGTCTCCGACGAGCACCGCAATCGCGCCGACCCAGAGCGTGGTGCCGACAGCTCCGAAGAGCAGCGCGCCGCCGCGGCTGGCATTGGTAAAAACCATCGACCATGGGATCGCGCCGAGCGCGAGCGCGCCGCCGAGCAGCAGCGCCCATTGTGCTCCGAACGCGAAGCCTGCGCCCAGGATCGTAAGTCCCGCGACAACCGAGCCACCGGAGACTGCGGCCTCGATCGTTTCGTTTCGCTTCAATGCGTGCCGCGCGAAGCGATCGAAAAGCAGGATGAAATTTCCCACGGCATTCGCCACGAACGCCCACAGAACGAGCAGCAGATAGAGCGCGCCGATGGCGATGGCCAGATTCGGCGAATACTTCGCGGCGATGGTGCGGATGAAACGGAAGCCGAGGTAAACACCGATGATCACGGCCCACTGCGACTTCTCTTTCAGCCGCGCCATCCACAGACAGTAGCGCAGGTAGCCGCTGTAAAATGGCGAGCGCGAGCGGAAGCTGGCGAGCAGACCCTGACGCGCGCCTTCCATCTCAGGCGAAAGGCGGAGCGCTTCGCGAAAATGCGTCTCCGCCGCGCGATGATCGCCGCGCTGCAAGGCAGCCCAACCGGCGCTGTGATGCGTGTAGGCGTTCTCGGGATCGCGCTCCAGCATGCCCGCGATCTGCGCGCGGTTTTCCACGTCGCGGCCCTGATTTCGCAGGGCCTCGGCGAGGAGATTTGCTGCCATGGAATATTCCGGGTCGATGGCCAGCGCGGCGCGCGCGGTGCGCTCGGCGTCGGGCCAGTCTTTCAGCAAAATGTAAGACTGCGATTGTGCCGCGAGCGCCTGCTCGGAGTGCGGCTCCAGCGATTGCGCGAGCTTCGCGGCGGCGAGTCCGTCGCGCGGGCGCTCGATGGAATTCAAGATGAAGGCGCGCATCGTGTGATGCCCGCCGTCGTTCGGCTCGACAGCGATGGCGCGGCCGATGATTTCGAGCGCGTCTTTTTCGCGGCCATCCTGCGAATGCACGGCGTGCGCGAGCAGGCCGAGGAGCGCGTCGCTATTCGGCTCGGACGCGAGCGCCTCTTTAAAGCGATGCTCGGCATCCGAGTAACGGCCGAGCTGAAGAAAACGCAGCCCGAGTTTTAACTGCGCTTGCGTCGCCTCGCCGCTCATTTTTTCATGCCGAGATAGTCCAGCACGTCGTCGTAAAAACCGCCCTGGTTCGCGTAAAGCGCGTAATTTTTTGCGCTCTCAAACCACGACCGCGTGCTCGGCTTTACCTGCTTCGCGCTGTCGAGAAGTTCGCTGGTGCTGATCGGCACGACGCCGCCTTCCTTCATCGCGCGCTCCATCAGCCGCTCGATCGTGATGTCGAAAACGGCTTTCAAATCCGCGCCGGAAAAGTCCTTCGTTTTCGACGCGACCTTCGCCGCGTCGAGCTGGCCGACGGGTTTGTCTTTCGCCATCACTTCCACGACGGCCTTGCGGGCAGGCTCATCCGGCGGCGGGACGAAAAGGATGCGATCGAAGCGACCGGGACGGCGGAACGCGGGGTCGAGATGCCACGGCGCATTGGTCGCACCGAGGATGAGCAGGCCCTCGTTATCGCCCACGTTGCCGTCGAGCTCGGCGAGGAATTGATTGATCAGCGTGCGGCCCGCGCTGCCGCGTAAGTCATTACGATCCGCGGCCAGCGCATCCACTTCGTCGAAAAAAAGCACCGCAGGCGCGTGGCGGCGCGCGGTCTCGAAAAGCTCGTGCATGCGCTTCTCGGAGTTGCCGATCCACATATCGAGCACTTGATGGATGCCGATGGAAATGAACGCCGCATTGATCTCCCCCGCCGTCGCCCGCGCCAGCATCGTTTTCCCGCAACCGGGCGGGCCGTAAAGCAGCACGCCGCCGCCGAGTTTCTTGCCATACGCTTTGAAAATCTCCGGGTTTTGCAGCGGGAAAATAATCTTCCGGCGGATCTCATCCTTCACCGCATCCATGCCGCCGACATCGGCAAAGGCGAGCTTCGGCTTCTCGATCTCCGCGCCATCCGGCGCGTCTTCAAAATCTTCGTCATCATCCTCGTCCTCGTCCTCGAAAACTTCGCCGAGCACGCCACCGCTTCCGACCGCCATCCGGCGCGGCTCATCGGCTTTGGTTTCCGGCTTCGTGCCGCCGGAATACAGATCGTTTTCCAGCGCGCCGTCTTTCACCGTCGGGTCGATTTTCAGCGCGGACTCGTAATGCGTTTTCGCGGAGACGCGATTGCCGTCGATGAGCTCCAGCCGCGCGAGCAGGACGAGCGCGGAAGTCTGGCGCGGCTCGCGATTGAGCAGCGCTTCCAGTCGCACGGCAGCTTCGCTCGTTTTCCCGGCGAGA
>JANLQB010000423.1:0-4309 GCA_031367565.1 Verrucomicrobiota bacterium | reverse complement strand
CGCGCGGCGAAGTTCGCGTTTTCACTGTCGATCTGCGTTTGAAGATTTCGCCGCTCGCCCGCGAGGCGTTCGCCTTGCCGCTGGGCATTTGTGACGGAAGCGACCGCGATGTCCCGCGCGCGCTGGGCCGATGCGAGCTGGGCTCCCAATGTGGCGGCGTGCTTCGCATACTGCGATTTGAGCAACTGATTCATCGCCTCGGCTTCTGCGAGTTCGCGTCGCAAATCGTCGCTTCCGACCTTGGCATCTGCGATTGGTGTCGAGGTAACCGGCGGGCGTTCTCGCGCAGCTTCCTCGGCCTCGCGTAGTTTCCCCAGGAGCGCGGCATTTTCTTCGGCAAGCGAATGGGCGCGTTCGCGAAATCCGTCGTTTTGCCGGGAAAGATCCTGCGCGAGCTGGAGCGCGGCGTCGCGATCGTGGTCGGCGGCATCGCGCTCGCCTTCCATTTCGGTGACGAGATCGCGGGTCCGCCCGAGTTCGCCGCTGATTTCCAGATTGCGCGCGATCACCATGTCGCGCGCTTGCCGGATAGAGACTAGCGCTTTCTCCAGCTCCTCGGCGCTACGCAACACGCGGGCGCGGCTTGACGCGGGGGGATTCCCCGCTCTGCGCACCTCCGGGTGGGAAGGAGTGCCGCCTATTTTGTCAGATGAGAATGTGGTAGCCATGTCCGCCGGTTCGCTGAGAAAAGCACGCATTGTGCCTCCCGCCCGCCAGTGTGCATGGCCGCGCCGCTTGCTACTCCAGCGAGGGCGCGCTCATCTCGAAGACGGTTTCGCCATCGCCCTCATCCGTTCCCGGGCGCGGAGTGAGGCTGAGCGATTGATAGGCGCTTTCCAGGGCCACGGGGTCTTTGCGCAGTTCGGGGAAAACGGAAACGAGACGCTGCTTGATCCAGCGCTTCGCCATTTTTTGCTCGATAGGATGAAGGGGCGCTTCCGAGCGGAACGCCCTTTTGATCATCTGAAACAGTCCTTTGGTTCTCACGATGGGAAGAACCTCGCATCCGGGAATTCGTTTGGAAATACATTCCGGGTTACCCGCGGATGGCGCGGGCGAGGTGCGTGAGCAGGAAAATGGCGTTGAACGTGAGGAAGACGATCGCAGGGCGTGGGAAACCGGCGAAGGCCGTGGACGCCACGCGCGTTTCCCGCATCGCAAACGCGAAACCGAACGCGGCGAGAAACCACGTGCCGATATTTTTTGCAAATGCCAGCGCCATCCCGGCATCGGGTCGCCAGAGCCACAGGGCGCGGAATTTCCACGCGAGCGGATCGAGATTGGCCGCCGCGAGTGCGACGAGCAGACCGACTGCGATGCTCACGCGAACATGGCTGGCGCGCGGAGCGAAGTGCATCGCGAACGCTCGTGCGCCGCCGACGAATGCAAACCACATCAGCAGCAGCCCGAACGGGACGGGGCCGATCCGCATTCCGAGGCGCGCGGTGTAGTGGATCGCGCCGAGGGGAAAGGTTGTCCAAACGCTCAGCGCCGAGATGAGCCACGCGCCAAAAAAGACGATCGACGCCCAGCGCCGCGCCACCGCGAGACTTTCCGCCTCGACGAGCGCGAGATAGACATTCGCCGCCGCGATCACAAACCAAGCGGCGTCCAGCGTTCGGAGGAAAAATTCCAGCGCGCTTCGCAGGCCCGCATTTGCGACGCGCTGCTGTAAATCGACATCGCCGATTTCTCCGAGCCAAACGATCGAAACGACGACCGTCCAGACGAGGAACAGCGTCCACAAACTCGCCGAAAGGGGCTCCAACGCGCGCTCGAGGAGGGACGGCTGACGGAGGGCCATGCGATTCTTTCTGAAAGCGCGAGCGTTGCCCGCAAGGCAAGTCTTACGCGGCGGCGGGACTTGGAAAGCCCTGAAGCTTCAAGCTGCGCATCGCGAAGCGAATTTCCTCACGAAGCTCGATGAGCATCTCACGCGTGACTTCGATCTGCTCGGCCTTGTGCTGCGCCCATGCGCTCGTCGTGGCCTGAAGGCGCTCGTAGGCGCTCGTGATGTAAGCGCGGGCGTCGTCGGTGAGGTGCGAGGAACTGAGTTTCGTCTCGATGCGGCGCTGCGCTTCACCGAGTTGCGAGAGCAGGATGCGCTCGGAGGGCACGCGGCGGAGGCTGCCCGCGAGGCCCAGTTTTGAGAGTGTCCAGATGATCCATTTCGTCGGATCGAACTGCCACGCTTTCACGCCGTTGCGGTAGTCGTGTTGAAACTCGTGGTGATAATTGTGGTAGCCTTCGCCGAAGGTGACGATGGCCGTGATCCACGAATCGCGGGCGCTGCACTGCGAGGAATACGGGCGTTTGCCAATGGTGTGGCAGAGCGAATTGATGCAGAAAGTGGCATGCTGCAACGCGACGACGCGGGCGACGCCAGCGATTAGAAATGCTCCGAGCGCAGACGACCATCCGCCCCATAGGTAGCCGAGGATCGACGGTATCACGAAAGCGACGAGCACGGCGATTTTGATCACGTTCCGGTCCTGCCACATCACCATCTTGTCCTTCTTAAGGTCGGGCACGTTGTCGTAAGTGAGGTCAGGGCGGAGCTTGAACATTAGCCAGCCGATGTGCGCATGGAAAAAGCCTTTCGAGATCGCGTACGGATCTTCGTCTTCGTGATCGACGAACTTGTGGTGGATGCGGTGCTCGGAGGACCACATGATCGCGGAATTTTCAAACGCGCCCGCGCCAAAAATGAGGGTGAACAATTTCACCGACCAATGCGCCTGAAACGAGAGATGCGAGAAGAGTCGGTGGTAGCCGAGCGTGATGGAAAAGCCGCACGCGCAGAACATGAAGAAAAAGAGGACGACCTGGAACCAATCGATCCCGAATTTCCAGATGTAGGCTGGAACTGCGGTGAGCGTCAAAAAGAGCGTTCCGATGAGGAACGAACTGGTGATCCAATTAACTCGGTCGAATGGGAATTTTTTGAACATGGGTAGATGGAATATGCGACTGCGACCAGCGCGGGGCTGGCAAAATTCGCCCAGCGCAATAGACGGTATGCAGGATTGAGGCAACAGGAATCAGGCCCGCCCTAGTTTTTTCTTTCGAGAACTCCGAGGGCTTTTAGCCACTCTTCGGCGCGCTGCGGCCAGGTGCCGATATTGAAAGGCGTGCGCCGCAACCCGTAGCCGTGGCCGCCGATCGGATAGAGATGCAACTCGGCGGGCACCTTCGCGTTTTTCAGCGCGAGGTAGTAGAAGAGCGCGGTTTCGGCGCGCACAGGATCGTCTTCGGTCATCGCCATGAAGGTCGGCGGCGTGGTTTTCGAGACCGCCGTGTCCGGGCTCACTTCGTCGCCTTTGTCCTTTTGCGTGAGATACGCCGCATAAATCAGCGACTGAAAATCCGGGCGGCAGCTCTGTTTATCCGCATCGTCGATCGCCTCGTACGTCCGCTTTTCCGAACTCGTCGAAAGCGCCGCGCACAAATGCCCGCCCGCCGAAAACCCGAGACAGCCCAAGCGCGTTGGGTCAATCCCCCACTCGCCCGCCCGCTGGCGGATGATCCCCATCGCCCGCTGCGCATCCTGTAACGCCGGCCCATGCTTTGGCTGTCCTTCGCGCACCGGCACGCGGTATTTCAAAAGCACCGCAGTGACGCCGATCGAGTTCAGCCACTCGCACACCTCGGTGCCTTCGAGATCCATCGCGAGAATGTGGTAGCCGCCGCCGGGGCAAACGAGCACTGCCGCGCCGGTCGCCTTATCCGCAGGCGCGGGGAAAACGGAGATCGTCGGGCTGGAGACATTGCCGAGCCGGATGATCGGCTTTCCTGACACCAGCCCCTCGCCCGGCTTCGACGTGTCCGCTTCCGGGGGAAGCCCGCCCTTCTCCCCCGGCGCACCCGCAGGCCAGAGCACGATGGGCTCGGAAGCGGCCTGCGCAAAAGCGGCGACGAAGAACGTGACGACGAGGAACCGGAGGGCGGAAGGTTTCATGCGACGAGCAAAGCAAAACGCCGAGCGCCCGCCAAGCGAATGAAAGGGGCACCGTATGCTAAATATTTAGCACAAAATACTTGCCCGCATTTTGCGTGAATGCTAATTTTTTAGCACATGCCTCCAAAACATCATCAGCACAGTCGGCGCGAACGCCAGATCATGGACATCCTCCACGCCCGCGGCGAAGCCACCGCCGCCGACGTGCTCGCCGCGCTGCCCGAGCCGCCGAGCTATTCCGCCGTCCGCGCCCTGCTCCGTATCCTGGAGGAAAAGGGTGCGATCAAACACCGCGAGGACGGCCCGCGTTACATCTTCATGCCCACGGAATCGCGCGAGAAAGCCAGTCGC
>JANLQB010000448.1:0-2601 GCA_031367565.1 Verrucomicrobiota bacterium | reverse complement strand
TAGGACTTGAGCTTGAAAACCCGGGTGAGCAGTTCGTGAAGATCATTTAGCAGGGCGTCGATGTCCGTGTACCACGCCATGTTCTCCATGAAATTGCGCACCTGATCCTGAGATTCAAAGCGGTCGCCGGTCATGCGGCGTTCCCATTTTTCCACGCCTGCCGGACCAAAAAGTCGCGGGAAGAGCACGGCTGCGATGAGCGCGCTGGTGATCACCACGCCCAGCGAAACCCAGAACGAGGCCGGTTCGGGCTTGAATACGTCAGTCAGAATGGCTGCGGCGAGGAGCAGGCCGCCGGCGATTGTGAACAGAAAGGCAAAACGAAGGATATGCGCGAAAGCGCCGCTAAGTGCGATGCGAGCTCCGAGGAGCTGATTTTGCAAGACGGCATACGCGACGATGGCACCGTAGAATACGACGGCGAGGCTGCCATAGGGATAGACTTGGGTGTTCGTAAATGGGTAGTGATCCATCCCGAGGATCGGGAGCAGGTCGTTGAAACCCAGGATAGCGAGGAAGATCTGTGCATAGACGATCGCAGTCAGTCTGCGGCTCTGCTGGAGAGGCATGGTCTTGCGTTTCCGCAGCAGGAAAAAGATCGCGATAAAACTGGCGCAATAAGGCAGATTGATCAGGTGAAACGCGGGTCCCGAGACTGCATACCAGCCAGACTTGCCCAGATAGCGGACACCTGCGATGTAGTACGGGGTGAGATTTAGCAGAGCAAGGATGGTCTGGAATCCATACAGGACGGCCATCAAGCGCCCCAGGCGGAAGCCAGCGATGAATAGGGACAGGTGAATAAACGCCGCGATCTCGAATAGAACTCCCACTTGGAGGAATCTTGCCCAAAAGAGCGCGCGAACTGTCTGGGTGGGATCGAGAGCGAATAGGAAGTATGAGCCTAGATTCCAGACGGCGATCGAAAGGCCGGAGACGAGATAGACCCGGTTCATCGTCGCGCGTGGAGCGCGCGTGAAGACAAACAACGCGAAGAAGAAATTGCAGAAGCACCCCGCGAGCGGGATGTAGGACGCAAAGCTCACTGTGCGTAGCCTCCCAGAATCAGGCAGGAGGTTTTTCCGCCAAAACCGCTGTTCAGACAAAGGGCTACTCGCACCGGATAGCGGCGGGATACCCATGGCACGTAGTCCAGATCACATTCTGGAAGTGGATCGGTGAGATTGATCGTGGGCGGGATTTCCTGCCGCGAAATCGTGAGAGCACAAATCACGGCTTCGATCGCTCCAGCCGCGGCGAGAGAGTGTCCCGTTATTGGTTTGGTGGAGCTAATCGCGATGGACTGCGCGTGCTTTCCAAACACCTTTTTGACCGCGCGTGTTTCGGCGACATCGTTCACAGCGTTGGCGGAGCCATGTGGATTGATGTAGTCAACGGTCTCGCGGTCGATTGTCGTTTGGTGAAATGCCTTTTCCATCGCACGGACAACACCGCTTCCGTCGGGATCCGGTGCCATTGGGTGATAGGCCTCGCAACTTCGGCCGTGCCCGAGCACTTCGGCGTAGATCCGCGCCCCCCGGCTAAGTGCATGGCCGAGTTCTTCGATGACCAAGTAGGCACCACCTTCTCCCATCAGGAATCCATCACATTTGCGGTCAAATGGCTTCATCGCCTCTGCGGGTGTTCCATGCCAGCGAGTCATCGCATGGCTTTGTGCAAACCCGAAAAAAATTGTGTCCACGAGCGGAGCCTCGGTCCCTCCAACTACCATCACATCCACGTCTTCCTGCTGGATCATGTTAAACCCATAACCAATGACATCGTTTCCGGATGAACTGCCTGAGCTGAGGGTGATCGCGTGCCCTTTACAGCCGAGCTGATTCGCGACTTCCGCGCTGCCGCTGCCGACATATCCGCTGATCATCATCGAAGGCGTGACGGTCCGGTGGCCGCGCTCATCGACCGCACGCCGGCCTTTGTAGGCGGCGTCGTAATTACTCACGGATGTACCTTCCGCCACTCCCACGCGGTCGGGGTCCAACCGGGAGAAATCCAGGCCGGAGTCTTTTAGTGCGTTGCGAGCTGCGGCGATTCCGTATTGGTGGGAACGTTCCAGTCGCTTCGCCGTCTTCGCGTCCATGTATTCGGTCGGAATCCAGTTGCGAATTTCGGCTGCCAGCCGGGAAGGGGAGTCGGCCGAATTAAATCGGGTCAATGGCCCCGCCGCGCTACGTCCCTCCCGTATGGCATTCCAAAAAGTCGTGAGGTCATTTCCGACGGGAGTGATGACGCCCATGCCGGTGATGACGACTCGCCGCCGATCGTTGCTGGCTCTCATTTCACCCAGGGGGCCACGCCAGCGGGCGGCCGCCGAGCAGGTGGAGGTGAAGGTGCGGCACGGATTCCCCGGCGTCGCGTCCGTTGTTGATGACAATGCGAAATCCCGACTCGGCGACCCCGAGCGATTGGGCGATTTGCGGGGCGGCGAGCAGCATGCGCCCGAGGAGGGCGGCGTCGGATTCGGTGGCTTGGTCGAGGCGGGGGATGACGCGTTTCGGGACGATGAGCACGTGCGCGGGCGCTTGTGGATTTACGTCGTGAAAGGCGAACCACTCGTCAGTCTCGGCGACGATGCGGGCC
>JANLQB010000446.1:0-5351 GCA_031367565.1 Verrucomicrobiota bacterium | reverse complement strand
TCCGCAAAGGCTGCGAAGTGCAGCAGATCGAATCCTACGAAATCACCGTGCCCGCGCGCCCGCTCAGCGAAATTCTCGATCAGCACGGCATCACGAAGGTCGATTTCTTTTCGCTCGATGTGGAAGGCTACGAACTCGAAGCACTCCAGGGCCTCGACTTCACGCGCCACGCGCCGCGATTTCTGCTCGTGGAATGTCGCGAGCGTGAGACGATGCAAAACTTTCTCGCACCGCGCTATGAAGCGGTCGCCGAACTCTCGCATCACGATGTCCTCTTCCGCGCCCGCTAAACCGAACCGCCTGCGAAAATGGCTCGACGCGTTCCTGCACCGCGAGCCGCGCCCGCTGCTCATCGGCGAGGCGAAACGCATCGTCGTCGGTGCCGGACGCACGACTTTCCCCGGCTGGTTTGCCACCGATCGCGCGACGCTCGATCTGCTGGAACGCGAAGATTTCACCCGGCACTGGGCCCCCGGAACGCGCACCGTGTTCCTCGCCGAGCATGTGTGGGAGCACCTTTCCGAGGAGCAGGGAAAAGCGGCGGCGGCAAATTGCTTCGAGTTTCTCCGGCCCGGCGGGCGGCTGCGCATCGCGGTCCCGGACGGTCTGAATCCCGATCCCGAATACCGCGAGCATGTGCGCCCCGGCGGAACCGGCCCAGGCGCGAACGATCACAAAATCCTCTACACCGCGCCGATGCTGAAGGGATCGCTGGAGGCTGTCGGCTTCGTCTGCACGCTGCTGGAATACTGGGATGAGGCGGGAGAATTTCACGCGACGGACTGGAATCCGAACGAAGGAAAAATCGCGCGTTCGATCCGTTTCGATCCACGCAATCAAGACGGCACGACGCGCTACACTTCGCTGATCGTCGATGCGATCAAGCCGTGACGATGCCGCGCACGCCTCTCGCGATTTTCGCCTTTCGCCGGCCCGACCATCTGCGGGAAGCGCTCGCATCCGTCGCGAATTGCCGGCGGCTGGATGAGTGCGCGCTCACGATCTTTTGTGACGGGCCGCGCGGACCGCACGACGAGGAGACCGTGGAAGCCGCGCGGTCGGTCGCGCGCGAGTGGGCGGCGGCGCACGGTGCAGGAGTCGTCGAGCGTTCGGAAAATTTCGGGCTCGCACGTTCGATCGTGACCGCCGTCACCCATCTCGTGAACGCGCACGGACGCGTGATCGTGGTGGAAGACGACATGATTCTCAGCCCCGACTTTCTCGATTTCATGCTCGGCGCATTGGATCGCTACGAAAGCGACGAACGTGCGCTCCAGATTTCCGGCTTCGCCTTTTCGATCGAGGCCGCTCCGAAGGCTGATGCCATCTTTCTCCCGCTCGCGAGCACCTGGGGCTGGGCGACGTGGAAACGTGCGTGGGTGCATTTCCGCTGGGAACCGGATAATCTTTCGCATCTTGCAGACTCGGCGGTGAAGGCCCGCTTCGATCTCGAAGGCGCTTATCCGTATTCATCCATGCTGAAAGCGCGGCTCGACGGTCGGAATGATTCGTGGGGGATTCTTTGGTATTGGGCCGTTTTTCAAGCGGACGGACTCGTCCTTTTCCCGCGCGAATCGCTCGTCCACGTCGGCGGTGCGGACGGCACGGGCACCCACTGCAACGCGCATCATCACGACGCGGGTCCGCAGCAACCCGGCCGCATGCGCGCACCCAACGTTTTTGCCTGGCCGCGTGAAGTAACCTGCGACGACGCCGAATGGCGCGCCGTGAAAGCGCACGTTGCCGGGCTGAAACAGAACCCCGGCTGGCTCGGAAAACTGCGCGCGAAAATCCGCGAATGCGTGAGCGTGGCAGCTATTTTTTAGACGACGTGGACCCGCTGAATTTCCGACGCTGGCTTGGTTCGCTCCTGCGCCGCACCGCCGCTCTTCTCGATGATCCCGATGCGGCGAAGCTCGCCCATTTCGCCACCGTCGCGACGCTGCATCCGCAGGCGAAACTTTACCCCGGCTGCACCGTCTCCAATCCCTCGAAAGATCCCGCGCACATTTCCATCGGCGCGAATTCCCACATCCGCGGACAGCTCCTCCTTTTCCGCCGGAGCGGACGCATTTCTATCGGCGAATGGTGTTACCTCGGCGACGGCTCGCGCATCTGGTCGCGCAGTTCCGTGCAGATCGGCAATCACGTTTCCATCAGCCATCTCGTGGACATCTTCGACACGAACTGTCATCCGCTCGCCGTCGATGAACACCGGCGCGATCTGGAGGCGATCCTCGGGCGCAACGAGGATGTGCCGGAGCTGACCGTGGAAGATGCGCCCGTCGTTTTGGAAGACGGCGTGCGGGTGGGTTGCAAGGCGACGATTTTGAAAGGCGTGCGGATTGGGCGTGGCGCGTTCGTCGCGGCGAATTCCGTCGTCACGCAGGACGTGCCGCCGCTCTGCCTGGTTGCCGGAAATCCCGCGCGCGTGGTGAAGCAAATCCCCGAGAAGCAAAATGCCGTTTAAGCGCGCACCGCGGATTCAGACTTCGTCACCCACGCTCGATCAGGAAGAGGTCGAGTGGTGGAATACGCACGCGGATTTGATCGAGCGCATCTGGGGACTTTCGGACGTGCTGTGCCGCGAAGTGCGCGCGGTTTACACCGCGGAAACCCGCGCGCTCTTTCAAAAAATCACGGGCAAACAAACGCTGCGCCTCCTCGAAATCGCCTGCGGCAGCGGCTGGCCCGGACGCCTCCTCGCCGACGCCGACACCCACGTGACCGGACTCGATTTTTCGGAAAAACAAATCCAGCTCGCCCTCGAAAAAGCTGCAGCAGTCGGAGCGACGAATTGCGATTATCGCTGCGAAGACGTGAGCCAGATTTCCGCGCTGCTGGCGGGCGGCGAATTCGACGGCTCATTCATTCACTGCGGCATTCACCATCTTTCCGGCGAGGAACTCCGCGCCGCCGCGCGCGCACTTTCCGCCGCGCCGCGCGGCACACCGGTCATCCTCGTCGAGCCGATGTATCACGATCGGCGCACCTTCCTCGGTGGGGCGCTGGCGCGCATCTTCAATGCCGCTTACCGGATTTTTCAAAGGCGAATCTCGTCCGGCCTTCCGCTCGATAAAGCCATCGCCGCCGAAACGAGTGCCCTGCTCCAAAAAGCAGACCGATCTGCGTGGTTTCTTTCACCGAAAGAGATGCCGTTCACCCTGCCCGAACTCGAATCCGCATTCGGCGAATTCTTTTCCATCGAAGAAGTCGAAATCGTCACGCACTACGCGCTCCGCCTCGGCCAGTTTCTCACGACATTCCGGGATCAAAATCAGGCGGATGACATCGGAAAAAAGTGGCTGCCGCTGCTGACTCGCCTCGACCGCTGGCTCCTCCGCGCCGGCCTCGCCGCGCGACTGACGAATCAATACTTCTTCACCCGCGTGATCCTCGTCCGTCGCTAAATTCGGTCGTTTTCTTTGCAGACACTTTCGCAGGCACCATAGAAAGTTTGCGCCCATGAATTTTCCCGACCTGCTTCGCTTTTTGCGATCGCTCCCGGACGCTGTCCGGCGTGTCGAATTGCTGCAACAAAGCGTTGGGCACTTGCAGCAGGCGATCGGGCGGATCGAGGAGCGGCAGTTGCGAGAGGTGAAATCGAGCGTGCTTTCCGATCACGAATTCAAGGTACATTCGCAGTGGGGCGAAGATGGGATCATCCAGTTTTTGATCCGACGTGTGCCGATAGCCCGGCCCATTTTTATCGAGTTCGGGGTGCAGGATTACACGGAGGCGAACACGCGTTTTTTGCTGACGAATAATAACTGGAGCGGCCTCATCCTCGATGGCTCGGCGACGGCAATTGCGTCCATCCAGCGCGATCCGATTTACTGGCGCTACCACGTGAAAGCCGCGCAGGCATTCGTGACGCGCGAGAACGTCAATTCGCTGATCGAGAGCTACGGGCTGAGCGGCGAGATCGGGCTGCTCTCGATCGATATTGATGGCGTGGATTATTTCGTGTGGGAGGCGATCGAGGTCGTGCAGCCGGCGATCGTGGTGGCGGAATACAACGCGCGTTTCGGGTCGGAGCGCGCGGTGACGGTGCCCTACGATGCGGCGTTTCAGCGCGGCAAGGCGCACCACTCGAACATCTACTACGGTGCATCGCTGGCGGCGCTCGTGGGGCTCGGGAAAAGGAAAGGTTACGCGTTCGTCGGAGCGAACTCGGCGGGGAACAATGCGTTCTTTGTGCGCCGCGATCTGTTGCCCGCAGACCTGCCGGAGCGCACCGCGCGCGAGAGTTTTGTGGACTGCAAATTTCGCGAAGCGCGCGATGAAAGCGGGAGGCTTGTTTATCTCGAGCCCGCGCAGGAAAAGGCGCTACTCGCCAAACTTCCGCTCGTGGAGGTCGAGCCGTGAAAACGATTCTCATCACCGGAGCGGCTGGATTTCTCGGTCGGCATAGCGCGCGGGAATTCGCGCAGGCTGGATGCCGAGTCGTAGGCGTGGATGTCGCGGCGGCGGAAAATTCCGGGCTCGGACCGAATATCGAATACGCGCGGCTCACGCTGCCTTCGCCCGCGTTCGGCGAACTCATCCGGCGCACGCAACCGACGGCGTTGATCCACTGCGCGGGGCGGGCCTCGGTGGCGAATTCCATGAGCGATCCCGGCGCAGATTTTCGCGATGGGACGGTGCTGACTTTCGAGGTGCTCGACACGTTGCGCACTGCGGCACCGCACTGTCGTTTCGTCCTGCTTTCCAGCGCGGCGGTTTATGGAAATCCGGCTTCGTTGCCCGTTACCGAAGAGCACGCGTGCGAGCCGCTTTCGCCGTACGGCTATCACAAACGGCAGAGCGAATTGCTGTGCGAAGAATTCGCGCGACTCTTCGCGGTGCCGACGACGGTGGTCCGCATTTTTTCCGCGTACGGGCCGGGACTGCGGCGGCAGGTCGTGTGGGATATTTGCCGGCAGGCGCTGACCGGGCCGGAGCTGCGGCTGCGCGGGACGGGCGGAGAAAGCCGCGATTTCATCCACGCCGCCGATGTCGCTCGCGCGCTGCGGCAGATCGTGGAAGCCGCGCCCTGCACCGGCGAGATCCATAACCTCGCCTCCGGCATCGAGACGACGATTGCGGAGCTGGCCGAACGGATTCTTCGCACCCTCGGGCGCGCGATCCCCGTGCGTTTTGACGGCGCGCAAACACCCGGCGATCCGCGGCATTGGCGCGCGGATATTTCGCGCCAGCGCGCTCTGGGGTGGGAGCCGCGCGTGACGCTGGAGAAAGGGCTGGAGTCGATCGCCGCGTGGTCCGCCGCGGAGTTGGCGATATGAGTGAGATGAAGCATGTCGGCCTCGTCGCGCTCGGTGGCGCGGGATGGATGGGCGGCACGAATTACG
>JANLQB010000442.1:0-2012 GCA_031367565.1 Verrucomicrobiota bacterium | reverse complement strand
TTTTGAGCAGGAGATTTATCCGAATTACGACATCATCCTTTGCATCTCGACCTACTCGGCCACCGCGCCGCTCACGGCGTTTGCGAAAAAATACGGCTTCCGTGGAGCGACGCTACACGGCGTGAATCAAGTCATCCTCAGCTCCGGGCTCGCGGTCGATTACGATGAAGTGAGCGTGCTCGCGGAGAAGCTGCGGCTTGGAATGACGGGCGCGGATTCCGTGGAGATCGACTACGAGACCGTGGGGAGAAAATTCACGCTGCGCCTCGAACTCGCCGGACAGGAAGCGCAGAAGAGTCACGGCCTCTGTCGCGGCGGCCCGGATGTGGCGAATCTGCCCGCCGGAGAAATTTATTACGTACCGGCCGGAGCCGAGGGGCTTTTCCCGATGAAGTATGAAGACGGCACGCTCGGCGTGATGCGTGTGGAGAGGGGTCGCATCGTGGAGTCCACGCTGTTGCGGGGAAATCAAGCGACGATCGACACGCACAACGAAAAGCTGACGAGCGATCCCGTCACCGGCGAGATCGGAGAACTGGGTTTCGGCACGCAGGAACTGCCTGTCTCAGGCCGCGACATTCAGGACGAAAAAATCCTCGGCACGATGCACGTCGCGACCGGTCGCAGCGACCATCTCGGCGGCACGCTGACGCCCGATCGTTTCGCGAATAAGAAAAACGCGACGCACGACGACATTCTGTTTTCACCAAGCAAAACGCCGGAGATCAACGTGCCGCAGGTTCGCATGACGCGGAACGGAAAGACCGAAGTCCTGATCGAAAACTTCACGCCTGCGGCCTACATGCGTGGGTTGCTGGAAGGCTGACCCGGACACGGTTCCGGGATGAATATCTACGAATCCGACAAGCTCCTCGCGGAGTATCTGCTGTTTCACTACGGGAGCGCGGAGGAAATTTTGCCATACGAATTCGGCCCGACCGGCTCGTTGGAATATCCCGCGCGTTGCGTTTCCGAATGTGTGACGGCGAGCGGGCGGGCGCTGGATCTCGGGTGCGCGGTGGGGCGTTCGACGTTCGAGCTGGCGCGGACTTGTCGTGAGGTGATCGGGATCGATTTCTCGCGGCGTTTTATCGACGCGGCGAGTGCGCTGAAGACCGGTGAAATTCCGTACCGACGCGCGGATGAAGGTGATCGCGCGACACCGCTTGTGGCTCGCGTTCCGGCCGGGATTGAACGTTCGCGCGCTTCGTTTGAAGTCGGAGATGCGATGAATTTGCGCGCCGACCTGGGCGCGTTCGATGTCGTGCTGATGGCGAATCTCATCGACCGGCTGAACGAGCCGCAGCGTTGCCTCGCGCGGCTTCCGTCCCTGATGAAAGCGGGCGGGCAGCTCGTCATCACGTCGCCTTACACCTGGCTCGAAGATTTCACCCCGCGCGCCAACTGGCTGAGCCCGACGCTTGATGGTTTGCACGGCGCGCTCGCGCCGCACTTCGATCTCGTCGCCACGCGCGACATGCCGTTTCTCATCCGCGAACACGCCCGGAAATTTCAGTGGAGCGTGGCGCAGGCAACCATTTGGACCCGCCGCTGATGCCGACTGATTGGGAAGCGCAGTATCAGAAAGGCGAGACGCCTTGGGACAAGGGCGCGCCGAGTCCTGGGCTCGTGGATTTCCTGGCGGAGGAGCCGGTGAGTGGGCGCGTGCTCGTCCCAGGATGCGGGTTTGGTTACGATGTGCGGGCGTTGGCGGCAACGGCAAACGAAGTCGTCGGTCTCGACATCGCGCCGTCTGCGGTGGAAGGCGCGGCGCGTTTTCCGCGCGTAAAAAACGAACGCTACGAACTGGCGAATCTCTTCGAACTGCCGCCGCATCTGCGCGGGACGTTTGACTGGATTTGGGAGCACACTTGCTTTTGCGCGATCGATCCTTCGATGCGCGCCACCTACGTCGAGGCTGTGGCCAGCGCGTTGAAGCCGGGCGGTAAACTACTCGCGGTTTTCTATCTCGATCCGGGTCACGATCGTCCGGACGAAGGGCCGCCGTTTGG
>JANLQB010000439.1:0-4684 GCA_031367565.1 Verrucomicrobiota bacterium | reverse complement strand
ATGCGCGCCACGACACGCCCGCGCTTGGTGAGTTCCACGGTTTCACCCTCCTCGATCCAGCGGAAGACGCTGGGAAAGCGGTTACGGAGATCGGCGACGGTCGCGGTTTTCATCGTGAGACAAAGAAGTCTCATTCCGATGCGTGGACAAGTTCCATTGGGACGCCCTTCCCCGGCACTCCAGCGCTTGCATAGGCTCATCCGTGAAGGCTAGCCCTATGCTGCCGAAACGACGAACCTCGGCCCTGTGAGCACCGATGACGTCCAATCGCTTCCGGCTAATCCTGACCGGCAGGCGGATGGGCTGCTGCACGGGTGTAAGTTCCAAGTGTTGAATGCTATTAGCGCGTGGCCGGACCTTCGAGGTGATGAGCGGTTGGCGGTCGAGGGTGCGAAAGACTTCGACGGAGTTTAATCTTTTTCACCGGCCACGGCCCTACGCACGGCACGACTCCGCCGGTGAGCATGAGGACAACAAAGCCCGCTTGGACGTGTCTCTCGAAATTGGTGCCGCCTCCTCCGGTAGAGAAAGGATTGCTCCGTTGCGTGCCCTCGTCGGTCATAATGCCTTTAGCTTGGTCGATTCTGTTCGAGCCACTCGCGTGATTGAGGAGCATGTGGGCAGATGGCCCGCAACTGTGCCCAGAAGCGTTGATCGTGCGTCATTAACCGCGTGTGCAGCAGTTCATGCAGGATGACGTAATCAATCACTGCGGGCGGTGCTTCGATAAGGCGCCAGTTCAATGAGACGTTTCGCTTCGCGCTGCAACTTCCCCATCGTTTCCAAGGTGCGCGCACGTAGAGTCGGTGAAACTTGAAGCCGTGCGCCCGCGCCAGTTCGGCGACCCGTGCACCGAGGTAGGATTTCGCATAACGCCGATACCAGCGCCGTCGTGCCTCCATGTCGGCAAGATCAACACCGGTGCGCACCTGCCGCCCGCGGTGATCCAACTCCGTGCGATACCGCAGCTTCGGCGTGCTGACGAATGTGAACACGTGGCCGAGGAGTCGCATCTCATTCGGGCGAAGCCGATGATTCACGGGCACCCGCTTCGCAAAGTAGCGTTGCTTCTCGGCGATCCACTCTGCTTTGCGCGTGAGAATCCCACCCACTTGAGCATCGGTGAATCGCTCGGGGACGATGAGATCCACCGCGCCACTCTCGTGCACGCGCAGTCGCGCGTTTTTCACAGCGCGCCGCTCGATGGTGACATCAGCCGACGGCATAGTGCTGCACGAGCCGGTTCATCAGTTTCTCAACGAGGTTTTCATCGTTGCTGATGCCGAGCGATTCGTAGTCCGCGCCATCGCCGAGCACCTTGAGGTCAGTCCGAATGGCGTTCACTTCCAGATCACTTTCGTGCCACCCAGCGCGGAAGCGTTTCTGCTGAAGGCCGCGCACGAGCGTCTCGACGAAACGCCGCGCATGGTCCTCGTCGAAGCGTTCCCCGGTGTGGTGCTTGAGGTCTAGGAACAGGTCGTAGCGGCCACGGTCGGCGAAACCCATGCGGGTCGGTTCGTTCGCCACTTCGTCGAGTTGCTGATAGAGCGCCTCCGTCTCGCGCAGCAACTCCACCAGGTCCGCAGCTTCCTGCTTCTTCTTCTCCACGAGGGCTTGCAGTTGCTCGTCGAGGTCGATGTATGCCGGGTTCTCCGCCTCGCGCTCGCGGATCACCGTCTCGATGTCGCGCAGAATTTTTTCCAGCTTGTCGGCATCCGAGAGCCGCGAGAACCGCAAGTTTTCGAGGTAGCGCGCATCAATGGCGATTTCCGGCAGGTGTCCGGCGAAGTGCTGTAACCGGGCGCTCTCGCGAATGAGCTTCCGCGTCTTGGCGGCGAAGAACTCTGCGTCGAAGTCCTTCCGTTTGAACTCCGTGAGGTAGATGCGGTAAATCGTCAGCAGCCACTCGTAGCGATCGGCGATGTCGGGACGCACGAGTAGTGGATGCGGCGACAGCGCCTCGTAAGTCTGCACGACTTCGCGGAAGTCCTTCTCGAATTGCAGTTGGTCGATCTCGCCGAGCCGTCGCACGATCTCCGTCGAGCACTCGTAGCTGTCTTCGAGCGTGATGCCATCGAATGGCTTCATTGCCGTTTCCAGCAAGGCCGGGAACGTATCGGCAAGCGCGTCCACGGTTTGAAAGTCGGGGATGTCTTCCGGCTCGTAGTTGAGCGCCTCACGGTAGTTCTTGAAGACGCCCACGTAATCTACCACGCGGCCAAACCTCTTCTCCGTGCCAGTCGCTCTGTCCTCGTAGGTGCGGTTCGTGCGAGCGATAGCCTGGAGCAGGTTGTGATCGCGCAGCGGACTATCAAGATACATCGTCTGCTCGATGGGCGCATCGAAGCCGGTGAGCAGCATGTTGCAGACGATGATGATCTTCAGCTCGTTACCAGACTTCTTCTCCGCATCGGTGATGCGCCGCTTGAAGCGCCGGATGACCTCCTTTACGTCGCCCTCACCCAGGTTGTAGTCCTTGAGCTTGTTGTAGGTCTCCTCGCCGGATGCTTTCGTCGTCTCGGAGATGACCACCGCCATTTCCTCGGCTCGGAAATGCGCGAGCAGGGTGCGGTAGTAGAAGTGGCACGCCTCCTTGTCCACGGCCACCACCTGCGCCTTAAAACCGAGTGGCTCGACGTTTGCGCGGAAATCCTCCGCGATGTCCTGCGCTAGCCGTTTGACCCGCGTGTCCTCCTTGAGGAATTCCTTCCACGGCTGCACGCGCTTCTGCACCGTCTGCTTTTGCTCCTCGTTGAGGTCCTCCGTGATTTCGTCCCAGCCCTGTTTGAGCTGCTCCTTATCCAGCCACATTTCCTGTGGTCCGTAGGTGTAGCGCACTGCGACCGTGGCCTTGTCGTCGATCGCATCCTGAATGCTGTAGCGGTCGAGGTACGCCTCAAGTTTGCCGTCCTTCAGTTGGCCGAACGTCCGGTGCGTCTTCGGGATCGGCGTGCCGGTGAAGGCGAAGAACTTCGCCTCGGGGAACGCCGCCTGTAGTTCGCTGTGCAGGCTGCCGTATTGCGTGCGGTGAGCCTCGTCGATCAGCACCACGACGTTCCCGCGGTCGTCCGGTTTGAAGTCGGGGTCGCGTTGCAAGTCGCGGAATTTCTGGATCGTCGTGATGATGACTTCCGAGGGGCGCGATTTCACTTTTTCCCGCAATTCCGCAATGCTCACCGGGCGCACAGTATTGGGGAACATGCACAACTCGAAGGTGTCGCCGAGCTGCGTGCGAAGGTCTTTCCGATCCACCACGATATACACCGTCGGATCGCCGAGCTTCGGATGCCCGCGCAGCTTGTAGGCAGCAAAAACCATCGTCAGCGATTTGCCCGAGCCCTGCGTGTGCCAGATGACGCCCTGGCCGGCCCGTTCGTCGCTGCGCGCCAGCGATTCCTCGACGCGCGCCGTGATCTTCTCTGCCGCGCGTTGCTGCTGGTAGCGGGCGATCTTCTTCACCGTGCCTTTG
This sequence comes from Verrucomicrobiota bacterium, assembly GCA_031367565.1. GTDB lineage: Bacteria > Verrucomicrobiota > Verrucomicrobiia > Chthoniobacterales > Chthoniobacteraceae > JANLQB01. The sequence goes on along the minus strand of JANLQB010000439.1, from coordinate 1,215 downwards.
TCCTGCGTGCGCTCGAAGACCACGCCATGCCGCAGCAGATCGAGAACGCGGCTCGGCTGCATGAGGCCCACGATCGTCTGCTTCATCCGCTGCCAGTCAGGGATCTGCGCGCACAGCCGCCCGTCCTTGTCCGGCGCCACGGTGCAGAAATCCGGGTCCGGTGTGGCTAGCGGATTTCCGGGCGCGTCATGCACGGAGAGATCGCGCCATTCGGCGAATTGCTGGCTGCTCGCGCCCGGCACACCGTAGCGCGCCATGCGGCCATTGCAGGATACGGAGAAAAGATTCGAGGCCCACAGGCGCGGCACCTTCGTCTCGTAAAGCGAGAGGTCGCGCACGCCCTTCATCCAGTCGGAGTTTTGCTGCGCTCGTTGCTTCGCCTCGAAAGCCACCAGCGGGATGCCGTTCACGAGGCACACGAGGTCGGGCTTCACGAGGTCGCTGCCTTGCACCCAATACTGCCGCGTCACGGTCAAGTCGTTGTCCCACACGTTCTCGAAATCCACGAGCTTCAGCGTGCGGTCGTGACCGTCGATGGTGAGCGTCACGCCTTCGCACAGCAGGTCGAGGAAATCTTCGTTCGCCTCCATCGCGATCGGGCGGTCGAGCGCGTGCTTGAGAATGTCCACGGCCCGCTTCGCCGCAGTGAGGTCCACGCCATTGATGTGCGCGACCCGCTCGATGAGGATGCCCTCGATGAGCGGATTGGAAAATGGGCGCGCATACACTTTCAGTTCATCGTTCGTGCGCGGCTTCCAGCCCAGCTTGCCCAGCCAGTCGTAGATGGGCACCTCGACGCCCTGTTTCTCGGAAATCCTGCTCATTGTTCCTCCTTGTTTCGGTTTTCCAGCCGGGCACGCGCACGCGCGACGGCCTCGTGAAAACGCTGTTGCAACAGTTCGCGCGGCGGCAGTTCCACGAGGTATTCCGCGACGTGGATGCCGCTGCGCCCGAGGTCGAGGTATTCCACCGTCTCCGCCTTTTTCCCCGCGCAAAGGATGATCGCCACGGGCCGCTCCTCGCCCTCCTGCCGCTCGTGGCGATCCAGCCAGCGCAGGTAAAGCTCCACCTGCCCCGTGTCCGCCGGTTTGAAATCCCCCAGCTTCAGCTCGATGACCACCAGCCGCCGCAGCCGACGGTGGTAAAAGAGCAGGTCCATGTAGTAGTCGTCCCCATCGAGCGTAATGCGCTTCTGCCGCTCCACGAAGGCGAAGC
>JANLQB010000395.1:0-10034 GCA_031367565.1 Verrucomicrobiota bacterium | reverse complement strand
TGGAGCTTTGCGAACCGTCCATCACGTCGATCTGAAGCGCTACATGGGCGATTGGCGCGTGATTGCGAATATTCCGTATTTTGCCGAGAAGGGCTGTATCGATTCGATCGAGACCTACGCAGCGCGGCCCGATGGCCGGATCGACAATATTTTCACTTTTAGAAAGGGATCGTTCGACGCGAAACAAAGTCAGGTGCGGGCGATCGCGTGGGTTCACAACGAGGAGACGAATGCGGAATGGCGCATTCGGTTTTTCCACTTGATCACCGCGAAATATCTAGTCCTCGACCTCGACCCTGAATATCGCTGGACCGTCGTAGGGCACCCATCGCGAAAGTATGGCTGGATCATGGGGCGCGAGAAAACGATGCCGGATTCCACCTATCGCGGCATCCTCGATCGGCTCGCGGCGCAAGGATACAATCCGGCTTCGTTCGTGAAGGTCCCGCAATTGCCTCAGCAGTTGGTAAAATCGCCATGAAGCAGCCTCGCTTTCCCTTACCGCAATCGCCCAAGATGACCTGTGGCTAAGTTTATTTCTTTGCCCGAAAAACGCGCACTACCATTCCCGCGCAACCTGTTCGTCACGATGCGGCAGTGGTTTGACTCGGACTATTTTCCCGAAGGAGCGGACGCGATCCGGCAGCGTCCGAATGCCTTCGAGTTTCGGCGGTGCCTCCCGTTTATCTTCATTCACCTCGGCTGCCTTGGCGTCATTTGGGTGGGATGGAGCTGGACTGCTATTGCGGTCGCCGTGCTGCTTTACGGGATTCGGATGTTTGCAATTACCGGCTTTTATCATCGCTACTTTTCGCATCGCACATTCCAGACATCGCGAGTCGGTCAGTTCCTCTTCGCGGTGCTCGGAAACACGGCGGTGCAACGCGGCGCGCTGTGGTGGGCGGCGGTCCATCGGCATCATCACCAACATTCGGACACTGAAGACGACGTGCATTCCCCGTCGCTCACCGGTTTTTGGTGGGCGCACATCGGATGGATGACGAGCAGTAAAAATTTTCCCACCGACTACCGCGTCGTTCGTGATCTCGCGAAATATCCCGAGCTTGTCTTCCTGAACCGCTTCGACCTCGTGGTCCCTGCATGTCTGGCACTTTCCCTTTTTTGTCTTGGCGAAACTTTGAATTACTTCGCTCCGACTTTGGGCGTAACTGGCGGACAACTGCTGGTGTGGGGTTTCTTTATCAGCACGGCGGTCCTTCTCCACGGAACACTCTTCATCAACTCACTCGCGCACGTTTTTGGAAAGCGTCGCTTTGACACGGGCGATGAAAGTCGCAATAGCCTGCTGCTCGCGCTCATCACGCTCGGTGAAGGCTGGCACAACAATCACCATCGCTACATGGCCTCCGCGCGGCAGGGATTTTTCTGGTGGGAAATCGACCTGACTTATTACGGGCTGAAGCTGCTTTCGTGGACGGGGTTAATCTGGGATCTACGGCCAGTTCCGGTGACGGTTTACGAGGAAGCCCGCAGCCTAGCGACGTGAAAACTCTGGCGATCATCGGGACAGGCATCGCGGGCCTCGGCTGCGCGCACTTTCTGCACCGGCGATTCGACATCACAGTCTTCGAGCAGGGTAGCTATCTCGGTGGACATACAAATACGGTAACTGTCCTTGAAGACGGACGCGACGTGGCGATCGATACGGGGTTCATGGTGTTTAATCACGTCACTTACCCAAACCTCACTCGCCTCTTCCGCGAACTCAATGTCGCGACCAAGCCCGCGAGCATGTCGTTCAGTGTGCAGCATCGACCCACCGGTCTGGAGTATAACGGCGGAAGTCTGAATCTGCTTTTTGGTCGGCGGCGCAATCTCTTAAGTCTTCGCTACTGGAGAATGTTGCTTCAAGTGCGCCGATTCAACGAGGAAGCAATCGCGGCGCTGGGTGACCCGAAGTTTAGCGAATACAGCCTGCGAGAATATGTGACGGAGCGTGGCTACGGAGAAGATATGCTGAATCTGTATCTCGTTCCCATGAGCAGCGCCGTCTGGAGCACGCCGCCGGAACTCATGCTCGAATTCCCGGTCATAACGCTGCTTCGATTCTGGCATAATCACGGTTTCCTCGGCCTGCACACGCAACATCCGTGGTTCACGGTGGTCAATGGCTCCCAATCATACGTCGAGAAGATTTCCGCTCCGTGGCGCGACCGGGTGAAACAGCAAAGCAAAGCGACGCGAGTGAACCGCGCCGCTCAAACTGCAACTGTCACGTTGGCCGATGGGTCGTTTCAGACTTTCGATAAGGTGATCCTCGCCTGCCACGCCGATCAGGCTTACCGCCTTCTCGATGATCCGACGGAGTTGGAAGATCGACTGCTTCGCGAGTTTCGTTACCACCCAAATACCGCCACGCTTCACACCGACGCCTCTGTCATGCCCCGGACGCGCCGTTGTTGGGCGTCGTGGAACTACCGCATTGATCTCGAACGTGATGGGAAGTTTGTTCCTACAACTCATTACTGGATGAATAGCCTCCAAGGCGTCTCCGAGAACCAGGACTATTTCGTATCCCTGAACTCAGCAGACCATGTCGCGGAGGATAAAATTCTGAAGCGAATTGAATACGAACATCCCGTCTTTAATCTGGCTGCTATCGCAGCGCAAAAGGAACTCCCAACGCTGAATCGGATCTCATCCGAGCAATCAACCTACTATGCCGGCGCGTGGTTTAAGTACGGCTTCCACGAAGATGGATTTACCTCGGCGCTCGAATGTGCGCGCGCTGTCACCGGAGAGGCTCTGTGGTCATGAATTCTTGCCTCTATGAGTGCAGCATCTATCACAAGCGGCTGAGGCCGAAGGTGCGCGAGTTTCGGTATCGGATCTTCATGTTTGCACTCGATCTGGACGAACTGGATGCCATCGCGCGCAAGATCCCGCTGTTTAGTCGGAATCGCTGGAACTGCTATGCGTTCAACGAGCGGGATCATTTAAATCTGGGGTGCGGAACGGTAAAAGAAAACGTGATCGCATACGCGGAAACGGAGGGCGCAGCGTTTCCCGATGGAGGAAGGCTCGTGCTGGTGACCCTGCCGCGAGTGTTCGGTTACATTTTCAATCCGGTGTCTTTCTATTTCTGCTACGACTCCGCCGGCAGCGCGGTTTGGTCCGTGGTAGAAGTCGGAAACACTTTCCGGGAGTTGAAGCCTTATTTCGTCGGGAATCTAAACGCGGAAGGCCAATTTCATCGGCGGACACCGAAGCATTTCTACGTCTCGCCTTTTATCGACTTGGACTTGGAATTCGACTTCCGACTGACAGTGCCCGGCGAGAAACTCGACATTCATATCAATGATTTCGACGCAAACGGCGTTCTTTTGACAAGCCACTTGAGAGGCATCCGCAAGCCGCTGACGATCGGATCATTGCTATGGCTGACGCTCAAATATCCATTGATCACATTGAAGGTGATTTCGCTGATCCATTGGCAGGCACTGAAAATCTGGCTGGCAAAAATCCCGCATCGGGCCAAAGCCGCGCGGCCGGAGGATCAACGCGGTGTCTTGAATCCACATCCATCCATCGCCGGAAAAACACCATGAGTGAGACCCTTTCTTTCGCCGAAAAAGTGCAACCTTCGCCGACGGCACCAGGGCTCTATCAAAATCTGGTGATGCGTTCGCTCGAAAAGATGGATGCTGGCATGCTGCGGATCGAACTCCCGGACGGCTCGGCAACGGTGATCGGACGGCCAGATGCCGAGGTGCGGGCGCAGATTCGCGTGGTCAATCCCGCGTTCTTCAAGAAGTGCGTGCTGTTTGGCGATGTGGGATTCGGGGAGTCTTACGTCGATGAGGATTGGGAGACGGACTCGATCGAGCGGGTGATCGCGTGGGCAATCGTGAATGTTGAAAATTCGCCGGGCATGAGCGGGAGTAAGACTCACGCGTTCGCGTTGAACCTTCTGCGTTTGTACAATCGCGTGTTGCACACGCTGCGCCCGAATAGCGAAGCGACTAGTCGCCGAAATATTTCAGAACACTACGATCTTGGAAATGAGTTCTACCGGTTGTGGCTCGATCCGACGCTGACCTATTCGAGCGCTCGCTTCACCGCGCCCGGTCAGTCGCTTGAATCTGCCCAGATCGAAAAGTACGATGCATTGTGCCGCAAGTTGGCGCTGAAGCCAGACGATCAGGTGCTGGAGATCGGTAGCGGCTGGGGCGGGTTTGCCTGCCATGCGGCGAAGAACTACGGATGCCGGGTGAAGACAGTCACGATCTCCGAAGAGCAGTTCAAATACGCGAGATCACGTTTCGAGGCGGCCGGGATTAGCGATCGGGTCGAAATAGAATTGCTGGACTACCGCAAGATTCACGGGAGCTTCGATAAAGTCGTCTCGATCGAAATGATGGAGGCGATTGGGGATCGGTATTTGGAAGGTTACTTCGAGGTCATCCATCGAGTGCTGAAACCGGGTGGATTGGTGGGCCTGCAATACATTACCGTGCCGGATTGCCGCCATCGCGAACTGAAGCGCGGAGTTGATTGGATTCAAAAGCACATCTTTCCGGGCTCACTGCTGCTGAGCGTGGGACGGGTGAATCAGGCGGTCAATCACACGGGCGGTTTGTTCCTTCATCATCTGGAAGATTTGGGAGCGAGTTACGCGCGGACGTTGCACGCGTGGTGGGAGATGTTTAACGCGCAGGGTGAAGCCGTGCGGGCGCTTGGTTTTGACGAGCGGTTTATTCGGAAGTGGAACTATTATTTGCAGTACTGCGAGGCGGCGTTTGCGCGACGCAATATCAGCGTCGTGCAAGCTATTTACACGCGACCGAACAACAGCTCGCTGCACATCAACTACTGACTCAATCAACACGAAATGATCTGGTTTCTGCGTGGCTTTTTTTTCGTTGTGCTGATCGCGATGCTTTGCGTGACCACGTGGGCGAGCAGCCTTGTCGCGCTTTGGGAGACGCCACGGGCAGTCGCCACGCATCCATGGTTTATCGCGACGCTGTTCGATACCTATTTTGCGTTCCTGACTTTCTACTGCTGGGTTGCTTACAAAGAGACCTTGAACGTTTCTCGGGCGCTTTGGCTGATTGCGATCCTGCTCTTGGGGAATATCGCGATGGCCATCTATATGCTTCGCGTTTTATTCAAGGTTCCTGCGGATGGCGACATGAAGGCGATACTCCTTCGTCATACATGAGTGGAACCGTGGCATCAGCGGAAGGCGACGTGGGACGTTCCTTTTGGCAAAGACGAGTGGTCGATCCGATCGTTTCGCAACTGAAGCAGGGGATCAGCGCGGAAAAAGTCGCACTAACAATCGCTCTGGGCATGGTGCTCGGCGTCTTTCCGATTCTGGGTTCCACGATGCTGCTATGCGCGCTGGCTGCCGTCATATTTCGGCTGAATCAACCCATCATCCAATTGGTCAACTATGTCGCGTATCCACTCCAGTTGATCCTGATCATCCCGATCTACCGGGCCGGGGAAACCTTGTTTCAGCGGGACCACGTTCCGCTTTCGATTCCTTTGATCTTTGAGCGTTTCCGCGCGGACTTCGGGAAGTTCCTTTGGGATTTTGGACTCATTGCCGTTCACGGAATCGTCGTCTGGTGCCTTCTCGCTCCAGTTGCCGCGGGATTGATTTACTTTGCCACACGTCCCGCACTGCGCGCGCTGGCGAGGCGGACTTTCAGTTAAGCCGATGCTCACACTTCTTGGCGTCGGAATCGCAATTGCGGTCATCTATTTCGGGATCACCTGGGCGATCAGCGTCCGGATTCGGAATTATGGGTTGCTGGATGCCGCCTGGTCTTACGGTGTCGCGATCCTCGCGCCGATTTACGCTTTTTTTGGGACGGGATACTTGCCCCGGCGATGGGCGGCGACGGCGATCGGGGTTGTGTGGAGTTTGCGGCTTGGGACTTACATTCTCAGGCGGGTCCTGAAACACCATCCCATCGAGGACGTGCGTTACGAGGCGCTGCGAAAGAAGTGGCCGGGAAGCGGAATGTTCCTCGTCTTTTTTCAGATTCAAGCGGTGGTTGCGGTGATTTTTTCCACTCCGTTCTTGCTGGCTTCGTTCAACACGGAGCCTCACCTGAAGGCGATGGAGGTCATCGGACTGGCTATCGCCCTGTTTTCCCTCGGTGGAGAAACGCTGGCGGATCGACAAATGAAGGCCTTTAAAGCGAGTCCTGGAAATCGAGGTCAAGTCTGCCAGCAAGGGCTTTGGGCTTATTCCAGACATCCGAACTACTTCTTTGAGGCGCTGTTGTGGTGGGGATTCTTTGTCTTTGCCTTGGGCTCACCGTTCGGCTCGGCAACCATCGTGTGCCCGCTGCTCATGATGTATTTCCTCTTGAAGGTCACTGGTATCCCGCTCACGGAAGAGTATGCCGTGAAAAGTAAAGGCGATGCTTATCGCGAATATCAGCGGACGACGAGCGCCTTCATTCCTTGGTTTAAAAAATCATGATCTCGGTCGAACAACTTATTGAATCGAACATGGTCCCGGACGCCCTCGTCCGAATCGGTATCCGACACCTTCTCGGTGAAACGCTGAAAGAGAAAAGGTGTGCGGATATTGAGGTGCAGAAAGCAGCGCTGCTGGCGCATGTGGAAGGACTGCGAAAGAGTCCGATCGCTATTCAGACGCGCGATGCGAATGAGCAGCACTATGAAGTGCCGACGCAATTTTACCAATTCGCGCTCGGCAAGCGGCTGAAATACAGCTCGGCGTATTGGGCACCGCACGTGCGCGATTTGGACGAGGCGGAGGAGGAGATGCTTGCGATGGTGTGTGCGCGGGCGGGAATCACGGGCGGGCAGAATGTGCTGGAGCTTGGCTGTGGGTGGGGATCGCTTTCTCTTTGGATGGCAGACAAGTATCCGACCGCGAATATCATCGGCGTTTCCAATTCGAGGACGCAGAAGGAATATATCGACGGTGAGGCTTCGCGGCGTGGGTTTAAGAATCTGACGATCGTGACGGCGGATATGAATGTCTTTGATACGGAGGTGCGATTCGATCGCGCGGTCTCGGTAGAGATGTTTGAGCATATGAAGAACTATCAGATGCTCATGGGAAACGTGGCGCGCTGGTTGGTGCCGGGAGGTAAGCTGTTCGTCCACATTTTCACTCATCGCGAGTATGCCTATCATTATGAAGACAAGGGGCCGAGTGATTGGATGACGCGGTATTTTTTCTCCGGCGGGCAGATGCCATCCGACGATCTGCTGCTGTATTTCCAGGACGATCTGCGCATCGAGAATCACTGGAAGGTCAGCGGAGTTCACTATCAGAAAACCGCCGAGGCATGGCTGGCCAATATGGACCGGCATCGCGAGGAAATCCTTCCGATTTTCGCTGAGACTTATGGTGTGGAGAATACGCGGAAGTGGTGGAGCTACTGGCGCGTATTTTTTATGTCGTGCGCGGAGCTGTGGGGCTACCGGGACGGCGAGGAGTGGATTGTGTCCCATTATCTTTTTCAAAAACCTTAACCTCTCAAACTGATGACTACTTCTTCGTCAAAAGTGATTTTTTTATTGGCACTACTTCCGTTCCCGGCATTGGTTTCTGCCGCCGACGGCGAGGTGGCTGAACTGATCAAGCGGGGGGACGCTTTGAATCGTCAGCTCAAGACTTCGGAGGCGCTGGCGCAATTTGTGGCTGCGGATCGTTTGCAGCCGAATGACGCGGAGATTCTGTATCGCATTGCGAAGCAGCATGGCCTTTCGATGACGGATTATTCCAAGAAAGACGAGAGACTGGCGGCGGGACGAAAGGCGCTCGATTTTTCAAAGCAGGCAGTCGCTGCCGATCCGAAGAATGGGAAGGCGCATCTTTCCCTGGCGATCTCTTACGGTCGGATCGCCGGGCTTCTGGATAACAAGACGAAGATCGCGTATTCAAAATTAGTGAAGGAAGAAGTGGATAAAGCGCTGGCGCTGGATATGACGGATGATCTTTCGTTTCACGTCCTCGGCGTTTGGAACTATGAACTGGCGAACTTGAATGGGCTGCTGAGGGCGATCGCGCAGGTCGTCTATGGGAAGTTGCCGGCGGCTTCCAATGAAGAGGCGGTGAAGAATCTCAAGAAGGCCTGCGAGCTGGCACCCAACAAGGTTGCGAATCAGGTCGAACTCGGGCGAGCCTATGCGGCGATGGGGCAGACGGAGCTGGCGAAAGCGTCGCTGAACAAGGGTTTGAGTCTGCCGAGTCGGGAGAAGGATGACGAGGAGACGAAGGAGCGCGGGCGAGAGGCGTTGAAGCGGCTATAGCAGTTTTCGATTGAAAGACGCGCCCAAGGTTCTTGCCAGCGCGTGGTTTGAATGAAACAAGCATCCCAGCCAAACCCCGTTCCCATGAAATCATTTCACGCCCTCCTTTTCCTCGCCTCATCCATCAGCATCTACGCGCAAACTCCGGCAGCAATTCCTTCCGGCGAGTTCAGCAGACAGCAAATCGAAAAGAATTTCTGGGCTGAGGGCGCGGCGTTCGGGGACTTCAACAAGGATGGGAAAATGGATGTCGTTTACGGGCCGTATTGGTGGGAGGGGCCGAATTTTTCCAAGCGGCACACTTACTCCGACGACTCGAAAACTTCGCAATTCAAGAAGGCGGATGGAACAACGGAAACGATCCCCGGCTTTAAGGGCGCGCAGACGAATGAGAACGACTATTCCAAGAATTTTCTGGCCTACACTTACGACTTCAACGGGGACGGCTGGACGGATATTTTGATCCTCGGTTTCCCCGGCGAACAGAGCTGGTGGTATGAAAATCCGAAAGGCAAGGACGGGCCGTGGACGCAGCATGTCGCGCTTGATGTCACGGATAACGAGTCGCCGCGATTCACGGACATCACCGGGGATGGACAGCCGGAGATCGTTTGCAATTCCGGCGGCTATTTTGGTTATGCGGAATTCGATCCGAAGAATGCGGGCGAGAAATTCAAGTGGCACAATATTTCACCGAAAGGTCCGTGGCAGCGGTTCACGCATGGCATCGGCGTGGGAGATGTGAATGGCGATGGGAAGATGGACCTCCTGGAAAAAGACGGATGGTGGGAGCAGCCGGCGTCGCTGGCGGGCGATCCGGTGTGGGCGAAGCACGATGCGATGTTTGGTGGCGGCGGTTCGCAGATGTATGCGTACGATGTGAATGGCGACGGGAAGAATGACGTGATCACCAGTCTGGCAGCTCATGGCTACGGGCTGGTTTGGTTTGAGCAGACGAATGACGGCGGAGTGGCCGGCTGGACGAAACATCTGATCGTGGGTGAAAAGCCCGAGGAGAATCCGCAGGGCGTGGCCTTTTCCCAACTGCACGCGATCGACCTAATCGATATGAACGGCGACGGTCTGAAGGACATCGTGACCGGGAAACGCTTTTGGGCACATGGTCCGGCGGGCGATGCCGATCCGAATGGGACACCGGTTCTTTACTGGTTCGAACTCAAACGCGATGGCGGCAAGGCGAGCTACGTAGCGCACCTGATCGACGACGCTTCCGGCGTGGGCACAGAAGTCATGGCGGGCGATATCAATGGGGACGGCAAGCCGGATGTGCTCGTGGGGAATAAGCGCGGGCTGTTTGTGTTTCTCAGGAAATAAAAACTGGCCGCATCGACGCTCGCGGTTTTTCCGCGCGCGTTATTGAACACCGCCTCCGGGCGGTGAAAATGGGATGCACTAGGCCATGAAGTTTTCCCGACATTTCCTCCCGCTCATTTTCGGATTCTTCGCGGTTTTTCCGCTCTCTCAAGTTCACGCGGCGACGGAAAAGCCAAACATCCTGCTCATCGTCGCCGACGACATGGGCTACTCGGATGCGGGCTGTTATGGCGGCGACATCGCGACGCCGAATCTTGATGCGCACGCAAAAGACGGACTGCGTTTCACGCAATTTTACAACACCGCGCGGTGCTGGCCGTCGCGCGCGGCGATCCTGAGCGGCTATTACGCGCAGGAAGTGCGGCGCGATACCGTGCCGGGCTTGAAAAGTGGCGGGCAGGGCACACGGCCCGCATGGGCGCGGCTGC
>JANLQB010000388.1:0-2233 GCA_031367565.1 Verrucomicrobiota bacterium | reverse complement strand
GTCGAAAAGTGCTGCCGTCGGTCCGCGAATGCAGCGCCCATCGGGCTTGCGGGTTGAGCGGATCGGTGTCGGTGAGGAACTCGAGCCCATTCGTCTGCCCGTCGGAGTCCGTGTCGCTCGTGAGCGGGGCGGGGGAGCCCTCCTCCCGTGGTGGACGAACTGGGGCACCCAAGCCGTCGAACTCCTCAGCAGCCCGCGAGAAGACCTCCCCCTCTTCCAAAACGCCACCGCCGCCCAAGTGACAGCCAGCGAATCCCCATGAACCCCACCCTCGTCCGCGAAACCATCACCGCCATCACCGGCGAACTCCGCGACCTCCTCCTCGCCAAAAACGACGCCTACGGCAACAGCGCCCTCGATCCCCTCCGCATCTTCTCCCGCGCCGACCCCATCGAACAACTCAACGTCCGCCTCGACGACAAACTCTCCCGCCTCGCCCGCGGCCACCCCGCCGGCGAAGACGTCGAATGGGACATCATGGGCTACCTCATCCTCAAACGCGTCGCCCTCCGCCTCCAGCAACTGTCGTCAGACGACAGTTGAACTGGCATCTGTTACCACTTGAACTGGAATCGGATTCCAGTTCACGGCTGCAAATAATTGCAGTTCCCCGACTCGGCTGCCTGCTCGTCGGCCTCATCATCCCCATCGCGTGGTTCCTCGGGGTCTGGCTCGCGAAATAGGCTCTTACCGTAAGAGTCCCCCCACCCTTTTCCAATGGCTTCCCGCCGTTGCATTATAGGTATGAAACCTCCACCAAAGCGGACGGATGCCTCGGCGTTCGTCGTCCGTCACCGCAGTAAAATCCTCGCCTGCCTCGCCTTTCTGGGTAAAGTCGTCGAGCACGTCGCACCCGAAAAAATCGCCCGCATCCCATGTCCGAAACGCCTGACCCTCACCTCAAAACGAAGGAGGAAGATTTGAGCCAAACTCTCGCCGCCGATCACGAAGCGTATGATTTCCTCTTTGGGAAAACCGAAGTCCGCGCCGCCGAAGAATTCCTCGCCAGCGGCGGAAAACCGATCCTCCACGGGTTCGATCCGCTCGACCCTGAAATCCGCCGCACCCTGATCGAACGGCCGGAAAAAGAATTCATCGACTTCCAGGTGAACCCCGTCCCGCCCGCGATCGCCCGCGACTTGGAGAAGCTGCCGCTCCACTGGCAAAACCGCCCCTCCGCCTGGCCCCTTTCGGAGAGCATCTGCCGTGCATTCGAGCACCAGCTCGCGCTCCCCCGGCACCTCTACGCCAGCCTCAACGAACGGAACGAACTCTGGATCTGCCGCCGGTGATGAAAACGTCTGGACGGCCGCCCAATACCGAACGGCGGACCCCACGCCCGCGTTTTTCCGGCGCGACGTAGAGCGAGGCGAGCCACAGCGTCAGCTCTCGGCGCGTTTCGAGATCCGTCGGGGATCAGGCTCGAAGTGGCCGCGGGCTCGCCGTCTTCGAGCGCGAGGAAGGTGATCGGGATGGCATCGCGGCGGGTGGGTAAGCGGAGGCCTTCCGTAAATGTTTCACCCGAATCGCAAGGCAGCAGATCGCTCCATTCCTCCCAGTTCTACCGGGCGACGAGCGGGATGAAATCGGGCCACTCACAAAGCGCGCCAGCCTCAATCACTTCGCCGCGGGCTCACCCAGCTTCAGCTTCTCGAAGAGCGGCTGAAGGGCGGCGGTCCACTTCGCGTAGCCAGCTCCATTCGGATGCAGCAGGTCCGGGAACTCGTCCTTGTTCACCGATTCCTCGGCGTTCACGAACAGCGCGTAGGTGTCTTGGACTGTGACGAGCGGATCGTCTTTGAAAGCCGCTTCGTAGAGCGCGTTCAGTTTCGAAATCAGCTCGGGAAAATTGCGCTCCTTCTTCGGCCCGCGCGGCATCACTTTGTTGAGCACGATCGGCATCTTCGGGTCCGCCTGGTGCAGCTTGGCGACGATCGCTTTCATGTTTTCCGCGATGACTTCCGGCGTGCCGCCCTGATCGAGATCGTTCGTGCCGATGAGCATCGAAACGGCGCGCGGATGCACGTCGAGGACATCGCCTCGAATCCGCGCGAGCAGACCGCGCGTCGTGTCACCACTGATGCCACGATTCGCCACTTTCAGCTTCGGAAAATCCTGAGCCAACGAGCCCCATCCTTGCGTGATCGAATCGCCAAAGAACACCACTGCGCCTTGATCCGCTGCCTTCGCTTTGTCCCACTCCGAGCGTCGCCCCTGCCACAATCCGCGAAAC
>JANLQB010000344.1:0-2279 GCA_031367565.1 Verrucomicrobiota bacterium | reverse complement strand
CTCGATGCCGCTCTGCCCGTATTTTTGAAACTTGAACGGCGATCCAAAGGCGCTGCCGGTTTTCCGTTCGGTGGCGAAATGGATCGGGATTTCTTTCCCGTGAAATTTCGTGAGCTCGGGCTTCGGATCGAAGGTATCCACATGCGACGGCCCGCCGTTCATGAAGAGCTGGATGACGCGCTTGATCTTCGAGGGAAACTGCGGCGGCTTGACGGTGAGCGGATTGATCGCGCCGGACTCGACTGCACGCGCGTTGAAAATCCCGGTTTCACCCATGATCGTGCCGAGCGCGAGCGCGCCCATGCCCATGCCGCAGCGATGTAAAAAATCGCGGCGCGTGAGGAAAAGATCCTTCGTGCAGGTGGAATGAGAATGCTCGGACATGGCGTAAATCGTTACGCCAATATCAAGCCCGGCGCGGACTCAATCTTAGCGCGGGCGTCTTCCCGCAAAGATCCGGGGCCGGATCGCGATCACTGGGCGCTCGGGTGCCGCAGGGGCGGCAGCGAGGAGGAGGCTTTGCCAATGACGGTCGATCGTTTCCTCAACCGGCTGCACACCATCGGCGATGACGACGTGGCCGCCGGGCCAGCGGAGCATTTCAAAAAGAGCTGGCTCACCGCTGAGTTCACCGACTTCAGCGTGGATGACCTGGCCGCGTGAAAAATAGATGCGCCCGCACTTTTCCCCGCGCTCGATCCGCACTGCGCGGGTGGCCATGATGCTGCATTCCATTTGGATCAGATCGGCTAGCGAGGTGCTGCCGGAGATGGCGGTGAAAGTGGTCAGTTCGTTAGTTGAAGCAGTTTGCATCGTGTGGCGCGGACGCCGGTTTTCGGGACTTTGCGCGCGGCGTTCCTTGGAAATTGCGCTGCGTGGCCGGTCCCGGATGCGAATGATGTTAGCAACTGCGGTGCCGTCGCGGCTGTCGATTCTATCGAGACGCGCAAATCACGGTTTTGCGATTCGTTATGGTAATTAACACATATCGGGCACGCGCTTCGCTTTTCCTTTCGATCGCGACGCCGCCAAAAGCGAACGCCGCTTTTTCCAAACATGATCGCTCCGCTACCGCTACCGCCCACGCCCGCCGCTCACGCGCAGGCCGCCGGCTCGTTGACGAATCCAAACCTCAGCGCCGCGCTGCGTCTGGATTACGATGCGCTCCTCAACGATATGCACCGGGCACAAGAGTTGTGCGCCGAGTTTCAGCGCCAACTCGAAGGGAAATCGAACGAGGTGGACGAATTTAAGGATCTCTTCGTTAAAACACAGAGCGACCTTTTTCAGCTTCAGGACGGCATTACGGAATTGCGCGAAGAGCGGCATCGGCTCGCGAACGAAGCGATGCGCGCCACGGCGCTTTCATGCAAACTCCTGGAGGTCACGAGCGAGCGCGATCGACTGCTCGCGGAAATCGCATTTTCCAAAAAGGCTCCGGCCAAGACACCCACGGTCGAGTGGCAGCCAGGCCGGACTACGGAACCAAACGTGGTCATCGGCGAAATGTGGCGGGCACTGGCGAGCGTTCAGAAGATTTTCGATTCTGAATTGCCGGCCAATGTGAACTCTACGCAATCCGGCAGGACGACAGCTAAGGGCAAACCCGCGCTCGCAGGAAGTTCGCCGTCCTGAAGAGCCAGCGCGTCATTTCGTTGCCAGCCTGATACGGGTAAGTAGTCAGCCAGCGCCCTCGCGAACGAGTCTTTCCGGTCTTCCCCGTCTGGATCGAAGATCGAAACCCAGCCTCCGTTTGCGAACACGGAAAGGGCAGAATGTAGGCGGCTTTCAACCCGAAATGCCACTCGCGATCGACCGCGTGATCGAACGGCAGCCACATCGGCAGCAGCCGATCGACGAACGCCGTCGCCGCCGCGCGATCGACGACGTAAGCTCCCGCGCCTTTCACCCGGCCGAGGCTGATGCAAAGGCGAAACTCACCCACCAGCTTGCGAATCGTCAGAGGATTCCCGGCTCCCAGTCCGGTCAGGCGCAACACATTCCAGTGCCGCGCATGGATCAGAGCGCTCTCGATCGCATCGTCGAACTCCGGTCCCGGCGTGATGTCGTCCTCGCAGATGAGCCCGTGCGCTTCGTCCGTTTCGAGAAAAGCGCGCATCGCCGCGACGTGGCTGAGGTAGCAGCCGATCTCGCGGGGATTTGTGGCACGCCCGTGCAGGAGGCGAAATTGCTTTTCGTGAAAATCCGGGATCGGCAGCTCAAGCGCATTGCCATTCACCGCTGGCACCCGGACCACCGAAATCCGCGTCCGCTCAAAC
>JANLQB010000333.1:0-2518 GCA_031367565.1 Verrucomicrobiota bacterium | reverse complement strand
GTCTGCGGACGGCTCGCGAGCGGGCGCTGCGGCAAATCAGAGAGCATGGATTGCAAAACTAAGAGCGCCGCGCAGCCGCCGCCGACGATGAGCACGAGCGCGCCGACGAGGAGCGCGGTGCGGCGTGGCACGGCGTCTCCGGTCGTGCGTTTGGCGCGGGTGTTTCCGAGGTGGAGATCGAGCATCTTCAGCAGTTGCTCTGGCGTTGGTTGCGGTGTTCTGGTTTCGTCCACAGCGTTTATGAAAGTTTCCGATGTCTGATTCTTCCCCCGCCGAAAGAGCGTTTTTCGCGCCGCTCATCGTCTTCCTCGGCGTCATGATGTTCAGCCAGTTCCTCGGAGGCGTCTTCGATGGGCGCGCGTTCTGGGTTTTCTCAAAGCCCCAATACTGGATGCATCCCGCGCAGGTTCTCATCTGTGGCGCGCTGCTCGCGAGCTGGTGGAAATACTACGAATGGCGTCCGCCGCAGCGCGTGGTTTTCACCGTCATTATCGGCGTGCTCACGCTCGTGCTCTGGGTTTCTCCGATCGCGTACATCGTCGAGCAGTTCTTTCCAAAGCAGGCGCGTGTGCCCGGATTTGATCCCGCATTTTTCGGCGCGGATGGCTGGCGGTATTACCTGAATCTAGGAAATCGTTTCGTGCGCATGGTCGTCATCGTGCCGCTCGTGGAGGAGATTTTCTGGCGCGGTTTTCTGCTGCGCTGGCTCATCGATGCCAACTTTTTGAAAGTCCCGTTCGGCACGTTTCAGTGGAAATCTTTCAGCATCGTCACCCTCCTTTTCATGCTGGAGCACACGCCGCCCGACTGGCCCGCCGCGCTGCTCACCGGCGCGCTTTTCAACTGGGTCGCCATCCATACGCGCAGCCTCAGCTCCTGCGTCCTCGTCCACGCCGTCACAAATCTCGGCCTCGGCCTCTACGTGCTCCAGACCGGTAAGACCGGTTTCTGGTGATCGCGGCAAACGACCTGCTTTCCACAGCAGGCATGTCCAGCACATTCACGCACAAATTTCTCCTGATGATCGTCGCCGGATTTTTCGCCGCGTGCCTCTTCTGGGCCTTCCGCCACATCATCCAGGAGGCGCTTTGGGAAACGTCCGACGCTGGCTGGAAGCAAAGCCTGCACACCAGGTAGGCAACTCTCCATCGACACGCCCGCCGCCGGGCTCGTAGTGTGCAGCGAATTTTTCGTTCGCATGAAAATCGGCTTTGCGCAGATCAATACCACCGTCGGTGCCCTCGCGGAAAACCATCGCAAGATCGTCTCCGCCTACCATCGCCTCGTGGAACGCGGTGCGGAACTCGTCATCACGCCCGAACTCGCGATCACCGGCTACCCGCCGCAGGATCTCGTCTTTAAATCGCGCTTCGTCCCGCTGAATCTCGCCACGCTCGAAGCGCTCCACGGCGAAGTCGGGAAAGTGCCGCTGCTCGTCGGCTTCATCGACATCAACGAAGGCCCCGGCCAGCCCTTCCGCAATTCCGCCGCGTTGCTCCGGCGCGGTGAACCGATCCACAAATTTCACAAATCGCTCCTGCCGACCTACGACGTTTTCGACGAAGACCGCTACTTCGAGCCCGCCGCGATTGTCGCGCCCATCGAGATCGGCGGCGTGAAAGTCGGCGTCACGATTTGCGAAGACGTGTGGACCGAGAAATTCCTGCCGCGCCGCCTCTACGGCCACGCGCCGGTCGATTCGCTCATCGCCCAAGGCGCACAGCTTCTCATCAATCTCAGCGCCTCGCCTTTCACCATCGGCAAAGCGTCCCGCCGCGTGGAAATGCTCGGCGCACTCGCGAGCAAGCACCGCATCCCGATCGCCTATTGCAACGCCATCGGCGGCAACGACCAACTCATCTTCGATGGCAACTCGCTCGCCTTCGGAGCCGACGGATCGCTGCGCGCCAAGCTCGAACCTTTCGCCGAAGACCTCGCCGTCATCGACCTCGGCAACGACTTCGCGCCCATCCACTATCGCTTTCAAAGCGAACCCGAAGAACTGCACGACGCGCTCGTGCTCGGCCTGCGCGATTACCTGGGAAAATGCGGTTTCAAAAAAGCGGTGCTCGGCCTCAGTGGCGGCATCGACAGCGCCATCACCGCCGCGCTCGCCGTCCGCGCGCTGGGACCGGAAAACGTGATCGGCGTTACGATGCCCACGCAGTTTTCCTCGCAAGGCAGCATCGACGACTCCATCGCCCTCGCGCGTCACCTCGGCATCGAGTGCCTCACGATCCCCATCCAGCGCAGCTTTGAAGTTTTCCGCGAGCAATTCGCCGAAATTTTCGCCGGCCTGCCCGAAGATACGACCGAGGAAAACATGCAGCCCAGATTGCGCGGCATGACGCTCATGGCGCTCTCCAATAAATTCGGCTCGCTCCTGCTCACGACCGGCAACAAAAGCGAACTCGCCGTCGGCTACTGCACGCTCTACGGCGACATGTGCGGCGGCCTCGCCGTGATCAGCGACGTCCCAAAAACGATGGTCTATCGCCTCGCCGAATGGATCAACCGC
>JANLQB010000332.1:0-1870 GCA_031367565.1 Verrucomicrobiota bacterium | reverse complement strand
GCCGTCGATCATTCCCTCGTCCATGCAGATGTCGATGACGTTGGCCCCGTTCTCCACCTGCTGCCGCGCGATGGCCACGGCCTCCTCGTATTTTCCGTCTTTGATGAGCCGCGCAAATTTCGGCGACCCCGCGACGTTCGTGCGCTCGCCGATCATCAAGTAGCTGCCGATCTGCTGGGTGAAAGCATCGGAGCCCGACAGTTGCAGCGGGATGGCCGCGCCGGTGGAGAATTTCGTCTCCTCGTGAATCTCGCGAGGCCGCGCATTTTCGAGTGCCTTCGCGATCGCCGCGATGTGCTCCGGCGTATTGCCGCAGCAACCGCCCGCGATGTTCACAAAGCCGCTTTGCGCGAACTCGCCGAGGTAACGCGCCATGTCCTCCGGCTTCAAATCGAAGCCCGTCGGCGAAAGCGGGTTCGGCAGTCCGGCATTCGGATACGCGGAAACATACGTGCCGGATTTTTGCGCCAGTTCTTCCAAAAATGGCCGCATCAAGTCCGGCCCGAGCGAGCAGTTCAGCCCGACGGACAGCGGCTTCAGGTGCTTCACCGCGTTCCAGTAAGCGTCCACTTTCTGTGCCGACACGAGCGTTTCCCCGCCGCGCCCGACCGCTGCGGAGATCATCACCGGCAGCACGATGCCGTCCTTTTCAAAAACCTCCTGCACCGCGACGAGCGCCGCCTTCGCATTCAGCGAATCGAAAATCGTCTCCACCAAAATCACGTCCGACCCGCCCGCGATCAGCCCGCGAATGTGGTGCAGGTAAGCCGTCTTCACCTGATCGAAAGTGACCACGCGAAAACCCGAGTCGTCCGCATCCGGCGAATTGCTCAAAGACACTTGCATCGGCCCCACCGCCCCCGCGACGAACCGCTGCCGCCCCGTCGCATTCCCCACGCGATCCGCCCACTCGCGACACTGCCGAGCCGAGGTCTCGCTCATCTCCCACGAGAGATCGTTCAGGAATTTATCCTCGATGATCTTCTGGAAAAACTCCGGGTCCTTCCGCCCGCCATGCTCGCGCGGGTCTTCCACGAAAAAGTCGCTCAGCGCGATCGAGGTCACGCCAAACGTATTCGTCTCAATGATGTCCGCGCCCGCTTCCAAAAAACGCCGGTGGATGTCGCAGATCATCTTCGGCTGCGTGAGCGAGAAAAAGTCGCCGCAATTCAGCATGTCCTTCTTCGCGTCCTTGAACCGATCCCCACGCACATCCGCCTCCGTCATTCCATAGGTGCGAATCGTCGTCCCCATCGCGCCGTCGATGATGGCAATGCGTTCGCGGAGTAGTTTTTCGAGCGGATGCAGCGTGGACATAAGCGTGTGGAAATAAACGCACGCCCCCAGCGTGCCGCAAGGAACAAATTATCCCATCATGATGGGAAGATGTGTTCTGGCCTTCACTCGGGGTGTCCACTATTCCGATTTTCTCAATTCTCGCTCCGCTACCGTGGGATACGTTGGTGTAAATCTCGTGAATGACAGCTTCAAGAGCGCCGAGATGTAGCCGCGTCGCCAATGTTCAGCGATCAATCTTCTCAGATTGTGTAGCAACGGAAGGAGTGGGTGCTGGACGGGTTAGATTGACTTTCACAGACTCCTTTCCGAAGACCTCCATATAAATGCCAGCAAAGCCTTTCCCTTCTGCAATTCTCGCAACTGAGTTTCCGAGCTTGTCGGGTTTCGATTTTCTCGATGCCGGAACCTACAAGTCGGTTTATCGCGTCACGACTCAGCGTGGCGTTCCTGAAGTGTTGAAGGTCGTTCGTTTGCCGCAGGACGAAAGCACGGAGGATGCTCGCGCGCTTCGCCAACAGGAACAAGGCCGGGCAAAGAGCGAAACAAATATCTAGAATAAATGCACGACTAC
>JANLQB010000277.1:0-5034 GCA_031367565.1 Verrucomicrobiota bacterium | reverse complement strand
TTGGGATTGCGTCGTCGCAAATCGCCCGCGTTCGATTGAAACGCGGGCCGACGCACTGTCACCCGTTCCGGCATCCTCGTGCGCAAACCGCAGCACCATGAGCACGAGAAAAACGAGGCACGACATCAACCAGCCCCATCCGAATTTCCGGCGAGGCAAATTCGATTCGCGTTCCTGACGAGGAGGAGGCGTGGCGATCATAAACCTTCGGCATGCTACCGTTCAGGGCATCGCGCTCAAGCCGCATCGCCGCGAAACTGCCGCCTCACCATCCCGACGCCGCTTCCCCTCGGAAAAGCGCGTTGCTTTTCCACAGCCCATTCCTCACCTTCCGCCTCAACTTTTTCTGAAAGGATTTCACTCATGAGTTGGTACTACGCCGAAAATAACGATCGCAAGGGACCCATCGACGAAACTGCATTTCAGGACCTCGTCCGGGGAGGCACGATCAAACCGGATACGCTCGTCTGGCGCGAAGGCATGGCGAACTGGACTCCATATTCACAAGTCGCCGCGCCGGGTGCAGCACCGTTGTCAGCCGCAGGCCAAGTCGAAGACGGCGTCCGCTGTTCGCAGTGCGGCGGCGTTTTTCCCGCGAGCGATGTCATCTTCATCGCCGGACGCTCCATCTGCGCGACGTGCAAACCGCGCGCTGTGCAGCAAATGGTCGAAGGCGCGGATGCAGCGGGCTCCACGATCGACCCGGAGAAATTGCTCGCCGAGGTCCGCGCGCGCGGTGGCTATAATCTGGAAATCGGCACGACGATTTCCCGCGCCTGGCAGACGGTGAAAAAGAATCTGTGGCCCTGTATCGGCACGGCGGTGCTCGTCTATTTCGTGATGATGGCCGGCCAGCAATGCCTCAGCCTCATCGGCACATGTCTCATCATGGGACCGTGCTTTGGCGGGCTGTATTATTATTTCATCAAGCAGCTCCGCAACGAACCCGCCGTGCTCGGCGATGCGTTCCTCGGTTTCAAAAAGCCGCACTGGGGCCAGCTTGCGCTCGTCGGCACCATGCAGACGCTCATCGTCGCGCTCATCGCCGGCATCTTGATTGCGCCAGCCTTCTTCCTCTTCATGCCGAAGATTCAGGGAAATCCGGGCACGTTTCCGCCCGGATTTATCGCGTGGTGTTTTGTGGCGATGATCCCGGTTTTCTATCTCACCACCGCGTGGATTCTCAGCTACGCCTTCGTCATCGACAAAGGGCTGAAGTTTTGGCCCGCGATGGAATTGAGCCGCAAGCTGGTGAATATGCGTTTCGGCTCGTGGTTCGGGCTCATGCTCGTGAATGGCCTACTCGCCATGGCCGGCACGCTCGCGCTCTGCGTCGGCGTCCTCTTTGTGCTCCCCGTGTCAATCTGCTCGATCATGGTCGTATACGAAGACATCCTCGCGACGCCCCGTTCATCGAATCCCTGACCGGTCGCACCGCCCGCCGATGCCGAGCGCTTTCGCCAAACCGCCGTCGCTTCCGCGTGATCGCACGTCCATCGAGACCCCGCTCGCCATCGGAGCGGGCGTGACTCTCGCCATTTTCGCCGCCACGCACATGAGTTCGGGCGCACTCCCCGCGGTCACCTGCGCGCTGAAGCGATTCACCGGCATCCCCTGCCCGGCCTGCGGCGGCACGCGCTGTCTCGCGGCGTGCGGACGGCTCGATTTCGCGGCGGCGTTTTCGTGGAATCCTCTCGTCTCCATCGCTGCCGTCGCGCTGCTCGGATGGAGCGCGCTGGCACTCGTCGATTCCCGCTCCGCGGAAAAAATCAGCGCGCTTTTGACCGGTCGCCGACTCGCCATCGCCGCCGCGGTGAACTGGCTCTACCTCTGCTGGGCGCTCCCGCGATGAAGGCGATCCTCTGCTCGAAATGCCAGACGCCGCAGCCGCTCGAACTTCTCTCCGCGGGCGTCCCCTTCAATTGCCCAAAATGCCATTCGTCGCTCCGCATCTCCGTCTTCCCCGCGATCCATCGCGACATCGGCCCCGGAACCGTCGCGGAAAAGGCGGTACTCGACAGCGAGGCGACGTGCTTTTTCCACCCCGATAAAAAAGCTGCCGTCGTCTGCGATGATTGCGGGCGCTTCCTCTGCACGCTCTGCGACGTGCCGATCGGCGGGCGGCACCTCTGCCCGAAATGCATCGAAGCCGGGTGCGAAAAGAAAACGCTCACCGCGCTGGAAACGTATCGCACCACGTATCCGAACATCGCGCTCAGCCTCGCCTTTTTCCCCCTCCTCGTTTGGCCGTTCACGCTCATCACCGCGCCGCTCACCGTTTTCATCGCGCTCTACGGCTGGCGGAAACCGCCCAGTCTCACCGGCGGAAAACAACGCGTCACGTTGATCATCGCGCTCATTTTTGCGCTGTTGCAATGCGCTGGCTGGATCGCGATCGGCGTGGGGATTTACATCGCAAACACCCGTGCCTGACGCCGCTCCTACTTACAAAAAACTACCTGGCACCGGCAGCGGCGCACTCGCCCGGCACCGGCTCTGGGAAGGCGCGGACCACTTGCTCGTCGTCACGTCGTGGCCCACCGGCGAAGGCTACAAGCGATTCTATTTCCGCGACATCCAGGCCATCATCATCCGCCAGACTTCGCGGCGCATGATTGTGAACATCGTGCTGCTCGTCCTCGCGCTGCTCTCTGCTGGACCATTTTTCATTTCTCAAGACGGCGACATGCGGATCGGCGGAGTCGTCATCGCCAGCTTCTGGCTCCTCTTCATCATCATCAATTCCCTGCTCGGCCCGACCTGCGAGACGCGCATCCAGACCGCCGTCCAGACCGAGCCCATCACCTCCCTCGTGCGTCTGCGGACCGCGCTGAAAGTGCTCGCCCGCGTGCAGCCACCCATCATCGCCGCGCAAGCTGAGCCCGCGTCCGCCGTGCCTCCAACCTAGCCCATGGCCGCCGCGACGTTTTCGCAAAATCGGTGCCTCAATCACCCCCAGCGCGAGGCCGTCGCGCGCTGCCCGGAATGTCGCGAATTTTTCTGCCGCGAATGCGTCGCCGAGCACGATGACCGCGTCATCTGCTCGTCGTGCCTGCGCAAACTCGCCGCGCGCAAGGAGCGCCCGAAACGCTCATTTTCCGTCCTGCTTCGACCCATCGCGCTCCTCGGCGGGTTGCTCGCGGCGTGGCTCTATTTCTACCTCATCGGCAACTGGTCGAGCGCCCTACCTTCCAAATTCCACGAAGGCACGATCTGGAATTCTTCGAGCTTCGACGAAGGCGAATAAACCCGCATGGCCTCCACGCGTAAACGCCAGTTCGATCGGACCGCGCTCGATCTCGTGGAAGAAGCCGCGCGGCTCCTCCGCCGCGCACCCGGCGGCGTCCTGCTGGGTTACTACATCGGCTCCGTCCCCTGCATGCTCGGGCTGCTCTATTTCTTCGCCGACGTCACGCACGGCGCCTTCGCCCGCACGCATCTCATCGGGGCCTCCTTCATCGCCGCGCTGCTGTATCTCTGGATGAAATGCTGGCACACCGTCTTCAACCGCGGCCTCGCCGATTTACTCTCTCGCGAAACGCCCGAACCGTGGACGCCCGCTCGCATCGCGCGCATGATTTTTCTGCAAGCCGCGGTCCAGCCATCCGGCCTTTTCGTGCGGCTGCTCGCCTTCATCATGCTCCTGCCCTATGTCTGGGTTTACGGCTTTTACCAGGGCTTCGGCATCTTCGGCGACGGCAAGAATCCCTCGCTCTCCGACTGCGCACGACGGGCGTGGACGCAGGCGAAATGGCGACCCGGCCAGGCGCACGGCGCACTCGGTTATTTGAAAATCTTCGCGTTTTTCGTGTGGTTGAACGTGCTCGTCTTCATCTTCTTCGCGCCGCAACTCCTGCGCATCTTCACCGGCATCGAGACGCCCTTCACGCTCACGCCGATGGCCATGTTCAACACGACCGTCTTCGCCGCATCCTTTGCGATCACGTATCTCTGCTTCGATCCACTGCGAAAAGCGCTCTACGTCCTGCGCTGTTTCTACGGCGACGCGCTCCGCACCGGGCAGGATCTCGAGGTCGAACTGCGCGCGCTGAAATCGCCCGCGCGCATCGCCGCCGTCGCCGCCTTGATGCTCATCCTTTCACCGATCGGCCCGCACACCATCGCCGCGGAGCCATCCGTCGCCGCGGAGCGCGTCGATTCCGCGAAGCTCAGCGAGTCGATCGAAGAAGTGCTCAATCGCCGCGAATACACGTGGCGTTTGCCGCGCGAGGCGGAAGGCGTGCAGGAGAAAAGTTTCTTCGTCCGCTTCATCGAAGAGTCGATCGAATCGATCGGGAAAACGCTGAAGAAAATTCAGACTTGGTGGCGGAAAATACTCCAGAGAAAATCGAGCAGCGACCGCGACGGTGGCGAGGGCGGATTCAGTTGGGCGAACCGCGGCATGCTCTACACCGCCCTCGCGCTCAGCATCGGTCTCATCGCCTTTTACCTGTGGAAACAGCGGCGCAATCTCCGCATCGCGATGGTCGCCGCCCAGCCCCTCGCCGCCGTCCCCGATCTCCGCGCGGACGATGTTTTCGCCGATCAACTTCCCGAAGACGGCTGGCTGAAACTCGCGCGCGAACTCATGGATCAGGGCGAATTCCGCCTCGCCCTCCGCGCCTCGTACCTCGCGGGTCTCGCCCATCTCGGCCAGCGCCAGCTCATCACCATCGCGCGCCACAAATCGAACCTCGACTACGAATCCGAACTGCGCCGGCGCGCGCGGAGTCGCGAGGAATTGCTCACCGCGTTCGATGCGAATCTCGATGCCTTCGAGCGCGCGTGGTACGGCCTCCACGAAGTCACGCGCGACACCCTCGGCCGCTTCAACGCGAACCTCGATCGCATCCGCGCATGCTGAAGCGTCTCCTCCTCGCCGCGCTCCTCTTCGGCGCATTCTTCTACGGCCTCACGCAGCTTTTCCTGCTGCGATTTCAGAGCGGCGAAGTGTATCCCATCTACTGCTCGCTCCGCGCCGATCCGCTCGGCACCAAAGCCTTCGCCGACAGCCTCCGCGAACTCCCGCATCTC
>JANLQB010000404.1:0-4201 GCA_031367565.1 Verrucomicrobiota bacterium | reverse complement strand
CAGCGCCTCATCGCCCGCAGGCATCAGCACGAGTTGCGCGGGCGCTTTGAACTCCTTCCCCTTCTGCACATCGAGCTGCATGCCCATCGTGCCTTTGTAAATCCCATCGATCCCGAGCGTGTCCGCACGTTCGGCAGCATGGGTGGAAAAGTTCGCGAGAATCGCGAGGGAAACGATGAGCAGAGTCGGCTTCACACCTCTTGGCTTACGCTCCAGGAACGTCGCGAGCAAACCGAATCAAATCTGTCCGCACCCGCTTTAAGCGATCTGTTCACAAAATGGACACATCCTCCGTCACATGTTCAAAAACACGTGCTTTATGAACACGTAATCCGCTACACGTTCACGGCGTGAACACATTCGACCGCGAGAAGCCCTACAACGACTTGCCGCTCCTGCCACCGAAGATCGAGTTGGAAACCATTCCAGTTTTGAAAGCGGTGGCGCGGGCGGCGCGGAGTTTGGCGGAGTTGAAGGGGCGGACTCGATCGGTGCCGAATGCGGCGATTTTGCTGAATACGATCGCGCTCCAGGAGGCGCGGGCGAGTTCGGAGATCGAGGCGATTTTTACCACGAGCGATGAGTTGTATCGCGGGCTGAGCGCGGAGTCGGCGGATGTGAGCCCGCATGCGAAGGAGGTGCTGCATTACAATGAGGCGCTGTGGCACGGCGCGGAGCGGCTCCGGGAAAAGCGCGTGCTGACGGCGGATTTGGCGATCGAGATCGTGGGGATGATCAAGCCCGAGGACGCGGGTATCCGCCATCGGCCCGGCGCGAATCTGAGTAATCGTGCGACGGGCGAAATCGTTTACACGCCGCCGGATGGGGAAAAACGAATCCGCGATTTACTGGCGAATCTGGAGCAATTCGTAAACGGCACCGAAGATGGGTTCGACCCGCTCGTGAAGCTGGCGGTACTGCATTACCAGTTCGAGGCGATCCATCCATTCCGCGATGGAAATGGGCGCACCGGGCGCATCCTTCTCATCCTTTTTCTGCTCCAGCAACGTCTGCTCGAACAGCCGATCCTTTTCCTGAGCCGCTACATCATCGAGCACAAGAATCACTACTACCGTCACCTCCGGGAAGTGACCGAAAACGGAGCGTGGGAGCCGTGGATTCTCTACGTGCTGCGCGCGGTGGAATCGACCGCCGAGACCACCGTGCTGAAGATCGAAGCCATCGGCGAACTCATGGCCGCGATGGTGGAAGAGGCGCGGCTGAAACTCCCGAAGCGTTCGTTTTCCAAAGAGCTCATCGAACAACTCTTCGTGCGCCCGTATTGCAAAATCCGCCACCTCGAAGAAGCCGGCCTCGGCAACCGCGTCTCCAGCTCTCGCTACCTCCACGACCTCGCCGACGCGGGCCTCGTGGCGAAGGTGAAATCGGGGAAGGAGATTCTTTTCGTGAACGAGCGGCTGGTGAAGCTGCTCGCAAACTAAACACCTGGGAAGCTCCCGCCGAGCCTTGGCGGCTAAACGTGGATGGCGTGCCCGGCGGCGATCTCCGCGGCTTCCTTAACGCCTTCGCTCAGCGTCGGGTGGGCGTGGATCGTGGCTTCGATTTCTTCCCACGTCGCTTCGAGCGTAATCGCGAGGCCCAGCTCCGCGATCATCTCCGTCGCCTCCGGCCCGATGATGTGCGCGCCGAGGATTTCGCCGTGCGGTTCGCCGACGATCAGTTTCACGAAACCTTCGCTCTCGCCGATCGCGCGGGCTTTGCCGCTGGCCATGAACGGGAACTTGCCGACCTTGAATTTCTTACCCGCTTCCTTCGCCGCGCGCTCGGTCAGACCGATGCTGGCGACTTGCGGATGGCAGTAGGTGCAGCCGGGGAAAATAGTGACTTTCTTCGGCTTGAAACCGGGCACGAACATCCCCTCGACCGCTTGCACCGCTTCGAAACTCGCGACGTGCGCGAGCCACGGCGGCCCGATGATGTCGCCCGCGGCAAACACGCCCGGCACGCTCGTCTGGTAGCGGTCGCTCGTTTTGAGGTAGCCGCGATCCAGATCGAATTTCAGCGCCCCGCCCGGCAGCAACGGCTGGATACCGATCGCCACGAGGACCATGTCCGCTTCAAGCACTTTCTCCGCGCCCTTCGGATCGGCGACGGTGATTTTCACACCTTGATCGCTCACGTCGGTCTTTGTCGTCTTGTGCCCGAGCAGCGCGGTGATGCCCTGCTTCGCGAACGACTTCTCCAGCGCCTGCGACACCTCCGTGTCCTCGATCGGCAGCAGATTCGGCAGCATCTCGACGATCGTGACCTTCGTCCCGAACGCGTTGAAGAAATACGCAAACTCCACGCCGATCGCACCCGCGCCGATGATCACGATGCTCTTCGGCTGCGCCGGAAGTTGCAGCGCCTCCTTCGATCCGATCACCGTCTTGCCATTGAACTCCAAGCCTGGCAGCGGCCGCGTCACGCAGCCCGTCGCGATCAGGATGTGCTTCGCCGTGTGCGTTTCCACCTTCCCCTCCGCCCCCGTCACCTTCACCTCGCCCGCCTTGTCCATCGAAGCGTCACCTTTGATCGAGTCGATTTTGTTCTTCTTAAAAAGGAAATCCACACCCGCCGCGCCTTTATCCGAAACGACGCGCGACCGCTTGATGATCGCGCCCCAATCGTAGCTCAGCCCCTCGATCTTAAACCCAAACTCCGCCGCCCGATGCGTCATCGCGTGGTACATCTCCGCGTTTTTCAGCAGCGCCTTCGTTGGGATGCAGCCCCAGTTATTGCAAGTCCCGCCCCCGCGTTCCTTTTCGACGCACGCGACGCGTTTGCCGAGTTGCGCCGCTTTGATTGCCGCGACATATCCGGCCGGGCCGGCACCGATGACGATAAGATCGTAGTTAGCCATTTGGAAAAAGTAGGTCGCTGTTTAGAGCAGCATCAGCGTCGGATTCTCGATGAGCTTCCGAAGTTCGGAGAGGTATTGCGCGCCGACGGCACCATCGACCACGCGATGATCCGCGCTCAGGCCGATGCTCATGCGCTGGCCGACGACGATTTGATCGGCGGCATTCACGACCGGCTTTTTCACGATCGCGCCGACGGCGAGGATCATGGCCTGCGGCGGATTGATGATCGCGCTGAACGAGTCGATGCCGTAGCTGCCGAGATTCGAGACGGTGATGGTGCCGCCCGCGTATTCCTCGGGCTTCAGCTTTTTCGCGCGCGCACGAGCCGCGAAATCCTTCACGCCTTCGCTGATTTCGCGGAGTGATTTTTTCTGAGCACCGCGGATGACCGGCGTGACGAGCCCGTCCTCGACGGCGATGGCCACACTGAGATTCACGTTGCCGTATTGAATGATCGCGTCGCCATCAAAGCTGGCATTCACCGCCGGGACTTTCACCGCCGCGCTCACGACCGCTTTCAGGATAAAATCGTTGACCGTAAATTTGAGCCCGCCCGCTGCTTCCATCGCGGCGTTCAGCTCCGCGCGCGCTTTCATGAGCGGGTCGGCATCGACTTCGATCGTCAGGTAGAAATGCGGGATTGTCGTCTTGCTCGCGAGCAGTCGCTCGGCGATGACGCGCCGCATTCCGCTGAGCGGCAACCGCTGGTCGCCCTCGCCCGCTGGAGTCGCGGGAATCGCCGCCGGGCCAGCCGCCGCCGACTTCGCCGCGCCGGGCTTCGCGCCCTCAACGTCCTTCGCCACGATCCGTCCACCGGGCCCGGTGCCGCTGATGCCGGAAAGCTCCACGCCTTTCGAAGCTGCGATCTTTTTCGCCAGCGGCGAAACTTTCACGCGAGCGCTGCTGGCCGTCGCTGCGGGTGTGGCGGAAGCCTTTGTCTGCGTCGGAGGCGGCGCGGTGGTATCCGCTTTGGACGCGACGGTTTTCGGGCTTTCAGGAATGGCCTCGCCGTCCGCTGGAGCCTTCTCCCCTTTTTGCAAAAGCAACGCGATTTTCGCGCCGATCGCGACCTTCGCGCCCGGCTCGACGAGGTGTTTGTGCAGGATGCCGTCATCGAAGGCTTCCATCTCCATCGTCGCCTTGTCCGTCTCGACCTCGGCCACCACATCGCCCGTCTCGACCTTGTCGCCCTCCTTTTTCAGCCACTTGAGGAGCGTGCCCTCGGTCATGGTGTCGCTGAGTTTCGGCATTTCGATGTAGATGGCCATTTGGAAAGTCGTGTTTGGGAAAGTGAAAGAGCGGCACTAAAGCGGCGCTCGCCGCGCGAGACAAGTCCG
>JANLQB010000223.1:0-3496 GCA_031367565.1 Verrucomicrobiota bacterium | reverse complement strand
TTCACGGCAACCGGATCAACAACGATTCCGTGATCCCGGATGGCAGCGGCTACGGCGGCGACCGGCTGCCGGATTTCATGAAGAGCGAAGACAAATGGTTTCGCGGTCTCGCGCTGAAATACGGGCCGGATGGCTCGGTCTTCGTGAGCGATTGGTACGACGCGCGCGCGTGCCATCCGCAAAAGCCGCAGGACCGCCGCAACGGACGTATTTACAAAATCGCGTATCTCGACGCGAAGCAACCGCCGGTCGATCTCACGAAGCTGAGCAACGCCGAACTCGTAAAACTCCAGCTCCACGCGAACGACTGGTTCGTCCGTCACGCGCGCCGCATTTTACAAGAGCGCGGCCCGAACCCGGAGACGCACCGAGCGCTCCGTGCCATGATCGCCGACATCAATCTCACCGTCCCTCAGCGCCTCCGAGCGCTGTGGACGCTACACGTCAGCGGTGGTCTCGACGACATTCTGGCCCAGCAGCTTTTCACCGGGAAGGAGCCGTGGCTCGCGGCGTGGGCGATCCAGTTGTATTTTGAAAAAGGCGTCGCTTCCGACAGCCTCGTGAAAGATCTCGCCCGTCTCGCGCGCCTCGGGGAATCGCCGCTCGTCCGTCTTTACCTCGCCTGCGCGCTCCAACGCATCCCACTCGACCGGCGCTGGGATCTCGCGGCGGGCCTGATGATGCATCCTCAAGATCAACTCGACCCAAATTTGACGATGATGATCTGGTATGGAATCGAACCACTCATCCCATCCGACCCCGCGCGCGCCGCATCCCTCCTGAGAGGTTCCAAAGCACCCAAGCTGCAGGATTTCATCGGACGCCGCATGCACGATCTCATCGTAAAACCGCTTAAATGAAACGCCCACTGATCCTCGCCACCAGCCTCCTTCTCGCCCTCGCTCTCTCGCGCGCCGACGATGCTCCGCCTGCGCTGAAATTTCTGATGGATGCGCTGAATCAAAGTGAGGACGCGGGCACGCAGGCGAATCTGCTGCGCGGGATCAATAAGGCGCTCGAAGGTCGGCGCGGACTCACCGCGCCGGCGGGTTGGGATGCGCTCGCGGAAAAACTCGGGAAGAGCCCGAGCGCCGATGTGCGCGCGCAGGTGCAGACGCTCGGCGTCACGTTTGGCAGCGGGAGTGCGCTCGCGGCGATGCGGAAGGTTTTTGCGGATCCAAGCGGGGACAAAGCCGCGCGGGAAAAGGCGCTCGAATCGCTCCTCGCCGCGAAAGACAAAGAGACGCTGCCGCTCTTGCTCGAAACCGCGAAGTCGCCCGGGCCGCTGCGTCGCGCGTCGCTGCGCGGCCTTTCGTCGTTTGATGATCCGCGCGTTGCACCGTTCGTCACCGAGTCTTACGCGTCGCTGAGTTCGGAGGAAAAACAGGAAGTTCTCGCGACGCTACTCGTGCGGCCGGCTTCCGCGAAAGCCCTGCTCGCCGCGATCGACTCGAAGGCGATCCCACTCGGCGACATCGCCGCGCCGCAAGTCCGCCAGCTCAAAGGATTCAAGGACGCGCAGATCGTGGACTGGTTGCGCGCGCATCCGGCGATGACGATCGCCGTTTCCAACAAGCAGGGTGAAATCGCGCGGCTGAAAACGGTGCTCACGCCAGAGACGATTCGTGCGGGCGATGCGAATCGCGGTCGCGCGCTCTTCTCCCAGAGCTGCGTGCTTTGCCACAAGCTCTTCGACGCGGGCGCGGACATCGGGCCGGAAATCACCGGCGCGAATCGCACCGATGTCGATTACCTGCTCAGCAACATTCTCGATCCAAACGCGCTCATTGGAAAAGATTACCAGAGCACGACGATCGAGACGACGGACGGGCGCATCCTCGTGGGCATGGTGCGCGCGGAAGACAAGGATGCCATCACGCTGAAGACGCTCGCGGGCTCGATCGTCGTGCCGCGCGGCGATGTGAGCAAAGTCGATGTCACCGAGATTTCCATGATGCCCGAGGGCCTCCTCTCCGCGCTCGCGCCGGACGAAGTGCGCGATCTTTTTGCGTATCTCTCCAGCCCGCGCCAGGTGCCCGTGCTCGCGACTTCGCTGAATGCCGCTGACTTTTTTAACGGTCGCGATTTCACCCGCTGGCGGAAATCCGGCGACGCGTGGACGATTGCGGATGGCACGATCACGGCGCGCGGAAACGCGAAGCAACCCGAGTCGCTCGTGAGTGAAATGATCGCGGCGGACTACAAACTGACCGCGCAGATTAAAGTGACCGGCACGAATGCCGCCGCCGAAATCGTGCTGCGCGGGAACGCGGGGCAGGAAGGTTTTCGTGGCGCGTCGCTGAGTGTCGGCGGTGCGTCGTCATCGAATGTTTGGATTTACGGCGACGCAAAACCGCAGCCCGCCGCGAACGGCCCGGCGATCGAGGCGGGTAAATGGATCGCGTGTGAGATCGAATCGCGCGGTCCGAAAATCTCGGTGCGTCTCGATGGCAAAAGCGCCGTCGAAATTCCCGCGCCCGACGCGGCGATGCGCACCGTCCCCGCGCTTTACGTTTTCGGCGAAGGCGCGGAGCTGGCCGTCAAAGATCTGAAGTTCGAAATCGCCCCGTGAAACGGCGCGCGTTTCTCGCGACCGGACTGGCCGCGCTCGTCGGCGTGTCGCGTGAACGCGCGGCGGGATTGCCAATTGCGGAAGTGTTCGACCGCGAGATGGACGCGTTTATGAAAGCGCGCGGGATTCCCGGCGGCTCGCTCGCCGTGGTGAAGGATCGGCGGCTGGTTTACGCGCGCGGTTACGGCCTCGCGGATCGCGAGCGGAACGTGGCGGTGCAAGCCGATTCGCTTTTTCGCATCGCGAGCATCTCGAAGCCGTTCACGGCAGTGGCGGTGATGAAGCTGATCGAAGACGGAAAGCTCACGCTCGATCAGCGCGCGTTCGATATCTTGCAACTCGGCCTTTTGAAAATGGGGGATGACCGGCTGGCGACGATCACGATTCGGCAATTGCTCCACCACACCGGCGGATGGAATCGCGACACGCGCTACGATCCGATGTTTCGCTCGCGCAAAATCGCGAAAGCCACCGACACGCCCGCACCCGCGCAGCCGGAGGCGATCATCCGTTTCATGCTCGGCGAGCCGCTCGATTTCGATCCGGGCACGCAATACGTTTATTCCAATTTCGGCTACTGCGTGCTCGGCCGCGTGATCGAAAAAATCACGGGTCGTCCCTATGAAGAGTATGTGCGCGAGATGATCCTCGCCCCGATGGGGAATCGCGGAATGCGGATCGGAGCCTCGCTCGATGGCAAGCAGGCACCGGGCGAAGTGCGCTACTACACGTCGAGCGACGGTGAAGCGGACAATGTTTTTGAGGAAGGTGCGAAGGTGCCGTTTCCCTACGGCGGATTCTGCCTCGAAGCGATGGACGCACACGGCGGCTGGCTCGCCTCGGCTGTCGATCTCGCGCGGTTCGCGGCGGCGCTCGATGACCCGGTGCGGTGCCCGGTTTTGAAGGCGGAATCGCTCGCGAGTT
>JANLQB010000200.1:0-5093 GCA_031367565.1 Verrucomicrobiota bacterium | reverse complement strand
ATCCTCATCCTTCGGCTGCATGTGAACGAGATTTGGGATGGGGCGGAGGTAGCCGATGTCGAAAAGGCCGTGGTGCGTCGGGCCGTCGTCGCCGCTGAGTCCGCCGCGATCCATGCAGAGCGCGACGTTGAGATTTTGCAGCGCGATGTCGTGGATGATCATGTCATACGCACGCTGCATGAACGTGCTGTAGATCGCGAGGAATGGCTTGAAGCCCTGCACGGCGAGGCCGGCGGCGAAGAGCGCGGCGTGTTCCTCGGCAATGCCCACGTCGAAGTATTTGTCGGGGTGCGCTTTCGCAAAATGGACGAGGCCGGTGCCGGTCGGCATCGCGCCGGTGATCGCGCAGATTTTGTTGTTGGTCTCGGCGAATTTCGCGAGCGTCTTGCCGAAGAGTTCGCTGTAGGTCGGCGATGCGGTGGAGGCGGTCTTGCCGGTCTTCGGCTCGAATTTTCCAAGGCCGTGGAATTTGTCCGGCTGCTCCAGCGCGGGCGCGTAGCCTTTGCCTTTTTGCGTGAGGATATGCAGGAGCACGGGCTCGTTCTGCGTTTTTAGGAACTCGAAAGTCTGGATCAACAACGCGACATCATGGCCGTCGATCGGTCCGTAATAACGCAGGCCGAGCTCCTCGAAAATCACGCTCGGGAGGAGGAGGTTTTTCACGCCGGCCTCGACTTTGTGCGCGAGATCGACGGCGAATTTTCCACCGATCGTCTGGATGAATTGCGCGGCTTTTTCGTGCAGGTGGGCGTAGGTCGGATGCGTGGCGATGCGGTTGAAATAGGTCGCGATGGCTCCCACGTTTTTGGCGATGGACCATTCGTTGTCATTGAGGACGACGATGAGTTTTTTGGTCTGCTCGGCGACGTTGTTGAGCGCTTCGTAGGTGACGCCGCAGGTGAACGCCGCGTCGCCCGCGACGCAGATCACGTTTTCATCCGACCCGCGCCTATCGCGGCCCACGGCCATGCCGAGCGCGGCGCTGAGCGCGGTGCCCGCGTGGCCTGCGCCGTAGCAATCGTGTTCGCTCTCGGTGCGCAGGAGGAAGCCGTTCAGGCCCTCATACTGGCGCATCGTGTCGAAGCGCTCGCGGCGTCCGGTGAAGAGTTTGTGGACGTAACCCTGATGGCTCACGTCGAAGACAAATTTATCCTTCGGCGTGGTGAAAACGCGGTGCAGCGCGATCGTCAGCTCCACGACTCCGAGATTCGGCCCGAGGTGGCCGCCGACGGATTTCGGATTCTCTTCGGACAGGACGCGGATCAATTCTTCGCGAACTTCCTGGGCGAGTTGCGGGAGGTCTTTGTCGGCGACGGCCTTGATGTCGGCGGGCGAAGCGATTTTCGAGAGGATGTTGGGCTGCATGTTTTGTTTTTAGAAAAGGGCGACGTTTTTGCGGGGACCGGCCGGCGTTTTGGCATCGGCGGGAGCGGTGTCTGGCTCGAAGGCGGCGAGTTCGGGGTCGCCTTGCGCGCGGCGGGTGATGATTTCGATCTTCTGCTCGGCGTCCTTGAGTTTCGCCTGGCAGATTTTTACGAGCTTCACGCCCTCCTCGTAGTCGGTGATGAGTTGATCGAGCGGAAGGGTGGGGGAGTCCATCTGCTGGACGATCGCTTCGAGGCGCGACAGGGCGTTCTCAAAGGTCTGTTCGGGCTCAGGATTTGGGGCGGTTTTTGCCATGCGGAAGGGCAGACTACCGCCGCCGGGGCCACCTTGGCAAACTGGATAAACGCCTCACTCCTCGCGGCTCGACCACCGGTCGCGATCGCTATAAAAGACGCATTCCATATCGATCGGCAAGCCCGTCACGGCGCGCAGCGGAAAGTCTTTCACGTTCACCTGTCGGAGGATGAACGGAGCCCAGTCTTTATACTCGCCCTTCACGATGTCGTGCATGAATGCGCGGTCGCCGCTGACCGGCGTGAGGTAGAGGCCGATGAGATGGTTTCCGAGAGATTTGTAGTCGTTGAGCGCGATGAAGTCGGCGATGCGATTGGGCACCCAAAGGCTTTTGCGATCCGCATACCACGCGACGGCCCAAGGCATGTCGGAGGCGATGATTTCCCGCTCGTTGGTCCACGTGTTTAAGATCGCGATGAAAGGCGGCACGTAAGGGGGCCATTGGACACGGCCCGCGGGCGGTTTCTCCAGTTCGATCAACTGCCGAATGAACGGCATCGCGCTGATGAGGTAAACCGCCGTCATGAAGGCGAGCCGGACTAGGCGGACGTTGATCTCTAGGCGGGCCCACATCATGAGGACGAAGGCAAATCCGTAGCTGGTGAGCAACGGAATAAAGAGGACGTGAAGATCGTTCGCGTGCAGGATGTTTTGGGGGGCCGTTTCGTTGTTCAACCCGAAAACTGACATCCCGAGCAGCGCGGTGATCCACATTAAAAAGACACACCAGCGGAAGGCCGACGTCTCAGGCCGCTTAAAGAGGTGCAGCATTGTGAGAAAAAATATCGGCGCGACGAGGACGTAGCCGAGATAATCGTACAGGCTCCCAAGCTGGCTGATGATCTGGCTCTGTATTTTAACTCGGAAAAGCGTGGGGTTGATCCCCTCGGATTTCATCTCCATCCCGCGCATGATTTCGCCTTCGGTGCCCTTGATCTCGGTGAGGCCGGAGTACCAGCTCAGCCCGAACGGATTCCCGCAAATCTTCGCATTGCGCGCCATCCACGGCCCATACATGAGCGCCACGATCGCGAGCATGATGGCGGCATCGCGTCCACGCGGCAGGAAATAGCAAATCGCAAAGATGAGCGCGCCGCCAAAGATCCAGAGCGTGAGAGCATGCGTGAGCGCCAGCAGGCCAAAAAGGACACCAGTCGCCATCGCCCACCAAAGAGAAGTCCGCCCCGCGGTGCGCGCCTCGATCGCGCGGAGGATGGTGTGGGCCGCTGCGCTGAAAAGCATCAGCATCAGCATTTGCGGGAGTGCGGACATCGAGAAATCCCAGAACCGCTGACACACGAGGAGCAGCGTCGCGACGAACGTGGCGAGTCGTTGATCGAAGAGCCGCCACGCCGTGAAGTAATTGATCAAGACCGCGATCAGGAAAAAGGCGGTCTGCACGGCGGCGAGCAGCTTGTCGCTCGGGTAGGCAGTATCCTTGGTGGACATCGCCCATGTGTCCTTGGTGAGACGTAGGAACCACGAATTGATCCACGGATTCAACGGCGCGTGATACGTGTCGGGCGTGACATCGAGGGGAAATTCCCCTGTGTTTTTCTGATACTGCCACAGCCCCAGCGGGCGGATCATCTTCGTGGAAAAGCCATTTCCCCGGGCAATTTCCCGCGCGATCTGCGCCTGCTCGATGGAGCGCTCGTGATTCAGCCCCTTAAAGCCGCTGTCGTGAAACATCCAAAGATTCACGACATACGCGACCGCCGTCACGAGCACCGCGCGCCGGATCCACTTTGCCCAGCCTCCTTCTTCGAGTTTGTGGACAAATGCTTGGATTGCGGTTTCAGAGGCCATAATGGGATGGGGAATATCGAAATCCGAATCTCGAATTACGAAGCAAATGCAAAAGGTTGGAATGGTTGGGGAAAAACGGAATGCGACTTCCGTGCCATCCGTCCCGGCGAGTTCGTGGTCCTTACTCGCCGGTTTCGGATTTCGGATTTCGGATTTCGGGTTTTTCTTCCGGCGGGGTGTTCAGTTTCAGTTCTTTAATCTTCCGATGCATCGTGCGCCGGCTGATGCCCAGCTTCTTCGCCGCGTGGGTGATATTCCCGCCGGTGTCGTCGAGGGCTTGGAGAATTAGCTGCGTTTCGTGCTCGTGCAAATTGAATTGCGCCGTCTTCGGTGCCTCCCACTTCGGCGCGGTCGTGGAAAAAGCCGCGCCACCCTGGCGCACCGCCATCGGCAAATCGCGCAGCGTCACCTTCGGCCCCGTCGCCATCACCACGCCGTGCTCGATCGCCGTCCGCAGCTCCCGCACATTCCCCGGCCAGTCGTAGCGCAAGATCGCCTGCATCGCCTCGCTCGTCAGCTCGCTCACCGACTTCCCGTTTTCCTCCGCCGTCGTCTTCAAAAATGTTTTCACCAGCAGCGGGATGTCTTCCTTCCGCGCCCGCAGCGGCGGCAGCGTCACCGGGACCACGCTCAGACGGAAAAATAGATCGTCCCGAAATTTTCCCTCGCTCACCATCTTCGCCAAATCCTTATTCGTCGCCGCCACCAGCCGCACATCCACCTTGATCGGCGTATTGCTCCCCACGCGCTCAAACGCCCGCTCCTCGCCCAGCACGCGCAGCAGCTTCACCTGCGTTGCCGCGTCGATCTCGCCGATTTCATCCAGAAAAAGCGTCCCGCCATCCGCCTGCTCGAACCTTCCAATCCGCCGCTCATGCGCTCCGGTAAAAGCCCCGCGCTCATGCCCGAAAAGCTCGCTCGCCAAAAGCTCCGGCGTCAGCGCCGCGCAATGCACCGCCACGAATTTCTGCTTCGGCCGTCCGCTCAGCGCATGCAGCGCCTGCGCCACCAGCTCCTTCCCCGTCCCGCTCTCCCCCTGGATCAGCACCGTCGCCCGCGTCGGTGCCACCTGCTTGATCGTCTCAAAAACCTCCTCCATCAGCGACGACCCGCCGATCAGCCGCTCCAGCCCGAACTTCTTCTCCACCACCTTCTTCAACTCCACCACTTCCTTCTCCGTATTCCGGCTCCGCAAAGCCCGCGCGATGAGCACCTCCAGCCGGTCAATATTCAGCGGCTTCGTCACAAAATCATACGCCCCGCGTTTCATCGCCTCCACCGCCGCATCCACCGACCCGTAAGCCGTCATCATGATCACAATCGGCGGCTGCGCCCGCGCCAAAATCTTGTCCACCAGTTGCATCCCATCCTCCCCTCCCAGCCGCAAATCCGTCAGCACGAGATCGACTTGATCCCCATCCAAAACATGCAACGCCCCCGCAATATCCGCCGCCACATAAACCTCAAAATCATCCTCCAGCGAAGCCCGCAGCCCATCGCGCGTATGCTTTTCGTCATCGACGATGAGGATGGTGGGATTCATGCGGAGGCGAGGGTTTAAGGAGGTCGCAAGCCATGCGGCAAGGAGGAAATCCGCTCCGCCC
>JANLQB010000179.1:0-5468 GCA_031367565.1 Verrucomicrobiota bacterium | reverse complement strand
CCCGCGGATGCCGCGGTAGTCGATGCTCATGTGCCCGATCTCGCCCGCCGCGAGCGTCGCGCCGCGATACAGCTTTCCATCGAGGATCAGCGCCCCGCCGACGCCGGTGCCGAGCGTGATGCACACCGCGTGTTGCGCGCCGACCGCCGCGCCGTATTTCCACTCGCCGTAAGCCATCGCGTTCGCGTCGTTTTCGATGATCGCGGGAAGCCCCGTGCGCTCCGTCAAGGTCGCGCGCAGCGGCACTTCGGACCAGCCGGCGACATTCGTGAGCGAATGGACAATCCCATGCACGCTATCCACGAATCCCGGCAACCCGACGCCGATCGCGGCGACCGATGGATGCACCGTGCGTAGCGTTGCGACCACGTGGACGATGGCCTCGACGAGCGACTCGGCGGAGTGGTGATGCTGCGTGTCGATGGCCGGGCCGTGCAGGAGAATGCGCGCTCCTTCGACCACGGCGGATTTGATGCTGGTGCCACCGAAGTCGATGCCGATGGCTGTGCGTGGAGAATTCATTTTGCGCGGAGCTGTGGAGAGTGCGGAGCGTGTCCGGGCAAGTCAATCCGGGAGCGGAAATCGCTGGCGTCCCTCTCGCGTGAGGCGGTAATCCTTCCGCGCCCATGAACGTCCAGCCCTCCGTCATTCCCCCGCTCGATCCCGGCTTCGTGCCCGCTGCATTGTGGAATCGCGCGTATCGCGCGCGCTGCGGAGCGGACCCCGGCGCGCACCCGATCGCGATCGCGCTGGAGCGCACGGACGGGACGGTTTCGCGCTTCGACACGCTCGTGCTGCCGCAGGTCGGGGAAAACGTGACGCTCAATCGCAAATACGTGGAGCGACTCGTGAAATTCCTGCTCTGGGCGCGCGGTGGATACCGGGTGATCATCGGCGGCGATGACGCGATTGCGGCGATGCTGCGCGAGATTTATTCGGCGAACGGCGAGCGGAAATTCGACTTCGAGTTCATGGGCCCGCGCGTCTATGGCCGCCCGATGGAAATCGAAGCGCGCCCCATTTCCGAGATGCCGCCCGCGCGCGAAATATCCATCCCGCTTGGACGACATCTCGATGGCTGCCGCATCGGTTTCGATCTCGGCGGCAGTGATCGAAAGTGCGCCGCAGTCATCGATGGAAACGTCGTCTTTTCCGAGGAGGTGACGTGGGACCCGTATTTTGAAGGCAACCCGCAATATCACTACGACGGCATCCAGGACACGTTGCGCCGCGCCGCCGCGCATCTGCCGCGCGTGGATGCGATCGGCGGGAGTTCCGCCGGGGTCTATGTGAATAACGAAGTGCGCGTCGCCTCGCTCTTTCGCGGCGTGTCGCCGGAGGATTTCGACGCGCGCATCCGCCGCATCTTTTTCGACCTGCAAACGGCGTGGGGCGGCATTCCGTTCGAGGTCGTGAACGACGGCGAAGTCACCGCGCTCGCCGGTTCGATGAGCCTCGGAGAAAACGCCGTGCTCGGCATTTCGATGGGCACGAGCGTCGCAGGCGGATACGTGACGGCGGACGGATCGATCACTCCGTGGCTCAACGAACTCGCCTTCGCCCCGATCGACTACCGAGATAACGCGCCCGCCGACGAGTGGAGCGGCGACACCGGCTGCGCCGTCCAGTATTTCTGCCAGCAAGGAGTCGCCCGCCTCGCCCCGCTCGCCGGCCTTGCTTTGCCGAAGGAGATGAAATTTGCCGAGCAACTCGTGGAAGTGCAAAAGCTGATGACCGCAGGCGACGATCGCGCGCGGAAGATTTACGAAACGATCGGCATCTGCTTCGGCTACTCCATCGCGCACTACGCCGAGTTTTACGACCTCCGCGTCCTGCTCATCCTGGGTCGCGTGACGAGCGGCGAAGGCGGCGAAATCATCATCCGAAAAGCCCGCGAAGTTCTCGCAACCGAGTTCCCCGAACTAGCAGCCCGCATTTCCCTCCGCACGCCGGACGAAAAAGACAAACGCCACGGGCAAGCCGTCGCGGCGGCGAGTCTGCCGTCGCTGCGAAAGTAGCCACAGGACGAAAATCGCGCGCTCCTCGGATTTCCCTGCGACGCACCCCTTCCAAGCTGCGACGTTTTTCGACTCCTCGCTACAGCCCTGCGAACCCACTCCCCGTCAGCTCCCCGATTTCCCGCGCCAGCCGCTCCACCTCGGTCGTTAGCTTTCCAATCTCCGCTTCGAGCCCCACGACCTGTTTCGCCACCACGCCATCCAGCATCTCCGGCTCGCTGGCAAAGCGGTCCGGGAGATACAACTTCACCAGCTTCCGCCAAAGCCGGCCCACTTCCTCAGTTTCCTCGGTGGAGAGTTCCTTCTTCTCCGCCAGGCGCGCCCGCGCTGCATCCACCAGCGCAAGGATAATGACAGGTCAGGGTTGCGGTTTCCCGTTTGGCAGAAGAGAAAAGATCGTTGGCGTAACCACGCTCACAATAATTTAAGATAATGCATTCGGTAATCTCCAATCCTCTCGCACACGCCTCTGATGAAGGCCGGGGTGCTGTTTACACGAGACGGGAGGTGGTAGAGGCAATGCTCGATCTGATTGGATACATCCCGAGCAGGCCACTTTCTGAGTTATCGATCCTTGAGCCGTGCTGTGGAAAAGGGGACTTCTTGCTGCCAATCGTTGGACGCCTCTTGGACTCGTATCGGCGCTACGGTGGGCAGATGGAGGCGGCATCGACAGCGCTGAGAACCTCGATTCGCGCAACTGAGATCAGTGCTCAGAGCCATCTCGAGGTGAGCGTCATGGTATCGGAACTCCTCGAGGCTCACGGAGTCTCGGCTTCCGATGCCGCGCAGCTTACTGAGGCGTGGCTCGTGCATGCCGATTTCCTGCTCGTGCCACTCCCGCGAGGGTTCGATTTCGTGATTGGGAATCCTCCGTATCTTCGGCAGGAGAGGATTCCTGATGCTCTGCTGATTGAATACCGGATTCGTTTTCGCACGCTCTATGACCGGGCCGATATTTATGTGCCATTCATCGAGCGGTCATTGAACCTGTTAAAAGCGGACGGGCATCTCAGCTTCATCTGTTCGGATCGGTGGATGAAAAACCGCTATGGAGGTCCGCTCCGCAGCATGGTGTCTCAAGGATTTCATTTGAAGCACATCCTTAGCATCAATGACGTACCCGCCTTTACGAAGGACGTGATCGCTTATCCGGCGATTTTTGTCATCGAGAACGCTTTCGGGAATCAGAGAACGAAAGTGGCACTGCCGCCAAAGACCCTCGCCGGACTCAAAGCGACCGTGGAGGCGATGAACGACGACACAGAGAGCGAAGGGGCGTTCTTCCGTGAAATGTGCGGGGTCGTTTGCGAGGACCATCCCTGGCTGACGGAAGCGAATAGCCATGTTTCTCTCATTCGCCGCTTAGAGCGCGAATATCCGACATTGGAGGAAGCGGGGTGTCGCGTGGGCATCGGCGTTGCGACCGGAGCGGATGCCGTGTTTATCGGCACTTACGCGGCTCTGGATGTAGAAGACGAGCGGAAGGTTCCGCTCGTCGGCACCAAGGATATTTTTTCGGGGAAAGTGGTATGGCAGGGCAAAGGTGTGGTGAATCCGTTTGAGGCGGATGGCAGAATTGCCGAGTTGGATCGTTACCCTCGTTTTCGGAAATTCGTAGAAACCAATGAAGTGCTGCTCCGGCGGCGCAACGTCGCCCAACGCTCGGGACGCGCATGGTATCGGACGATCGATCGTATCTACGTCGATCTTATCAAGACTCCAAAGCTGCTGATTCCTGACATCAAGGGGGAGGCGAACGTGGTGTATGACGAAGGCAATTACTACCCGCATCACAATTTATACTACGTCACCTCAACGGAGTGGGATTTGCGAGCGTTACAGGCGGTGTTGCGCTCGCATCTAAGTCAGCTTTTTATAGTGAGCTATTCTCTCCGAATGCAGGGTGGCTTTCTAAGGTATCAGGCGCAATACCTCCGCCGTATTCGGCTGCCGAAATGGGAGGAAGTCACTCAGACGATGAGGAAGAAGCTGATTTCTGCCGCCTCCCGTGGGGATGCGGGCGCTTGCGACAGCTCAACCGCAGAACTGTACCAACTAGACGCATCGGAACTCTCACTGCTGCAAACTTTTCAATCGACATGACACGAGACTATACTGCGGAGATTCGCGAAGCTGTTCGGCATTTCTGGCGCAGTCGTGCAGGTGCAGGTGAGAAGCAAGCCTCGTCAGCGGACGCCGACCGCGGGGAACGCGCAAATGTCACTTCCGGCAAGCATCTCGATGGCTTTGCGGATTTCTTTACGCGGCTTGTTGATGAGGCTGGCATCAGTCGTCCGGGCGTGAAGAAAGGAACGCAACTCACCACGCTCCCGGGATTCTTTCGACCGACGAAGAAATGGGATTTGCTCATCCATAGCGATGAGCGGTTGCTCGCGGCGATTGAGCTCAAGAGTCATGTAGGGCCATCGTTTGGAAACAACTGCAATAACCGGGCAGAGGAGGCGCTGGGGAACGCGACGGATTTCTGGACCGCACATCGTGAAGGTGCTTTCGGAAAATCACCGCGACCATTCCTCGGCTACATCATGTTGCTCGAAGACTGCCCTCCCGTTCATGCCAAACCCGCGCGGGCACTCAAGCCGAGTTACTTCGACGTATTCGAGGAATTCAGGTGGGCCACTTATGCCGATCGCTACCGGCTACTGTGCGAGAAACTCATGCTTGAGTCGCTCTATACCAGCGCGGCAGTCATCCTTTCACCGCGCACTGCCGCGACCACGGGCCAGTATTCCGAACTATCGGAAGCGGCAGGACTTGGCTTATTCATTGCTGAACTTCGCGGGAAGCTGTTGGCCCAGGCGGATCGTGATGAGCAGGTGACCGTTCGGATTCGTGAAGAGCCGCCGGGAGCCTGAAAGCGATCCAAGTAATATCGTTGCCCAGGTGAGGGCTTGGCAGCGCCGTTTTTACGCGAGGGAAGCTGAGCTTCGTGGTGAAAGGCGGGGCCGCCTGGAGCCAGTGCGGCGCGTGAGTCCGGCATCCAAGTCGAAGGCCCGAACAGATCGACGAGGAAGGTCCGATCCCGATCATTGCCGAAACGGAGCGTGCCGGTGTAGGGCGCCCGTCCGAGGCCGAAATAAAGCGCGGGCCGCAGGGGGCCACCCCGGCAGGCGGGAGGCACGCCGTTGATTTCGGGATACCGCCCGTCCTTCGCCAGCACTTCGAGCGAATCCAGAAAGAAGCCGCCATCCCGGATGGCGAAGGTGCTGGAGGCCGGGGATGCGTTCAGCGTTCGTCACCGGCCGCCGGTGGTAAAGGCGGGGGCGCGGGCTTGCGCGGCGAGGGTGTCGGGCAGGTTGACGTGGAGGGTCATGGCCGAGCGTTCATGGCGGCGAAATCGCGCAGGAGCAAGACCTCGGCCCGTGACTCAGCAAAGTTGCCGGCTTGCCGGACGGACCGTTTGCCGATGTTTAGCGCTCCCGCCAC
>JANLQB010000173.1:0-2104 GCA_031367565.1 Verrucomicrobiota bacterium | reverse complement strand
GGTGCTCGTCGTCGAAGACGAACCCACCGTCCGCGCCGTCGTCCGCGGCATCCTCACGCAATCTGGCTATCGCGTCGTCGAGCGCGAAACCGGCGAGGAAGCGCTCGCCCTTTGGGCCACGCGAGAGACGGAGTTCGACCTACTCATCACCGACATCGTCATGCCCGGAAACATCAGCGGCGAACTCCTCGCCGAGCGCCTCCGCAAAATGCGTCCGGAACTCCGCGTCCTGCTCACCACCGGCTACGTGAATCACACCATCAGCGAAGAGCGTTTCACCGCACTAGGGATGCAACTCCTCCGCAAACCCTACACTGCCGAAGAGCTGCTCCTCAGCGTCCGCGGATGCCTAGCCTCCAAGGTTTAGGAAGCCCGTGTTCTATCCGTTGAACTACGGGTCCAAAGTAGCTCCATTTTAGCCAAACTCTTTGGCGGTGTGGCGCAAGTTAGCTAGTATGCCCTTCAGTAGTAATCACTCTCCATGTCGCGTTGTTGGTCTTGGTAAACAGAAATTACGTCGCTGGAACTGTCGAGCAGTCTGGCAATACGCTCGATTACCTCCGCGAGATTGCGAACATTCACTTTAGTTAGTTTGTCGAGGTAGGGCTTTCCCTCTTTATCTTCCGGGTAGCGAAAAGCCATAGAGCCCGCGTCCACTGCTGAAAATTGCCGGATACAATCTTCGGTAGCGTCCAAATCCGCCTGTTCCCCTTCTGGAAAAATCTCTTCAAGCAATTTGCGACAAAAGCCCCAAAGCCAATCTATATTGTGGCCACTCGGCCACTTCTCGGGCAACTTTTCTTGGACGAGTTCAGTCCCGGCGGAAATAAGTTGTTTGAGGCGGAGTTCAAGATAGTGCCGATAAA
This sequence comes from Verrucomicrobiota bacterium, assembly GCA_031367565.1. Classification (GTDB taxonomy): domain Bacteria; phylum Verrucomicrobiota; class Verrucomicrobiia; order Chthoniobacterales; family Chthoniobacteraceae; genus JANLQB01. Next base: position 1,238 of record JANLQB010000173.1, on the reverse strand, counting down.
GGAAGGCGATGGGATAAACTAATATATCGAGTTGGTGACGCGCTGTGATAGTCCGTTCGACAAGAGCATCCGCGCCATCCTTGTATGCCGTCGCGTATAAATTCCAATCGGCACGACGGAAATCCAGGCAGGCGTTCATCCACCAATCATCGTCAGGGCGAAAGACCACATCGCCGGGTCGAGGCCAAGGCATCGCAGGTGACTCCGGTTTTTCATCGTCCATAGGAGGCGACTCTAATGACCAAAAGCCGACCACGCCTGGGCGGTTTGCGGAAGCGTATGGCTATCCATGCGCGCTCAAAATCCAGAAACTCGTGGAGGGGCCATTCCGGGACGTTGGGGTTGTTCTGGGAACACTTTGAACTGGCAGCCATCGCATAAATAGCCGGAACTCCCCGCGCTTGAACGGTGCAATATCGACTTCTTGCGTTGCTGAAAGCAGTGGGGGCAAAGCGCATGAATCGGCTCGCCGCCTGCTTGTTCTGGCTTGAGAGAGTAAACAAAAATGTTGTGAACAAGCTCGGTGAGTTGGTAACGCGCCGCTTCGGTTTCCCACTTTTCGTAAGCAAGGAGTTTTTGCTCCGCCTGCTGCTTGGCCTCGGTCAATTCGTAGAATTGGGCCTGAGCCCCGAAGAGCTTTCCTTGGAGGTCGATAATGCCGGCTTGGAGATGAGAAACTGCCTCCTTCATTTTCGCGTCATGGATCGAATCCGCGAGACCAGCGATCAATTTGATGCTTTGCGTGGTCGCAGCGAGAACGGTCGTGAGTTCAGCAATCATTGCAGGCGAGACTGTTTGAATTCGCCTTTCCCGGCAATCCAATATCCAAAACACCCGCTAGCCTTTCGACTGATGGGCGCTCGCTGCGCAGCAGAGTTCCGGGGAGCACGTTCGTCCCGAGCGTTGGCGAAGGCGTCCCGCCTTCGCGGACTTCCCTGCCACGTCGCTGCTGAATGCGTGAACGACTTCTGGAAACGACGCGTAAGGAAAGTTCGTCGTGGCGGGACGCCGCGACCGACACGCGAGAAGCGTGTGCTCCCCAGAAGCCGCAGTGGATCACATTCACTCAAAGAAGCCGCCACATCGCAGTCGCGCGGATCGAACTGACCATTGCCGATTGAGACGATTTTCACAGTCATACGACGCGAGTGTCGGTAAACGCCAACGGCGTTCCATCTGCCAGCCCAGGGTTGTGCGCCGCGCGCTACCCTGGGTTTTGGAGGTAAAATGCGACCAAC
>JANLQB010000170.1:0-3844 GCA_031367565.1 Verrucomicrobiota bacterium | reverse complement strand
GCCACTTTATGAAAAGCATCTATTTCACCGAAATCGAAAGTCCCGTGGGGACCGTCACGCTGCGCGGCACCGCGCGCGGGCTGACTGGCCTGTTCATGCAAAGTCATCGACACGGACCCGACGAATCCCAGCGACGGGACTGGCAGCGCGATGATCGCCTTTTCGCCGATGCGCGCGCGCAGCTCGGCGAATATTTTGCCGGAAAGCGCAAAACCTTCACCGCGCCAATCGACCGCGAGGCGATCGGCGGCACGGACTTCCAACGCCGCGTCTGGGCTGGTCTGGAGGCGATCCCTTACGGCATCACGATTTCCTACGGGGAGCTCGCGCGCCGGATTGATCATCCCGCCGCCGTGCGCGCTGTGGGACTCGCCAATGGGCGCAATCCTTTGTCCATCATCGTTCCGTGCCATCGCGTCATCGGCGCAAATGGAAAGCTGACCGGCTACGGCGGAGGCATGGAGCGAAAGGAATGGCTGCTCGCGCTGGAAAAGGGCGAACTCTCGCTCGACGACGCCTAGGTCGCTCGGACCGGTCTGGCATTTCTCCGCACACGCGCTACGGTCTGCGCCCCATGTCACTTTGGAATCTTGCCCATCCCTGGCTGCGCGAACTCGTTTCTTACGAGCCGGGAAAACCGATCGAAGACGTCGCGCGCGAACTCGGCCTGGAGCCGCACGAGATCATCAAGCTCGCGTCAAACGAGAACCCGCTCGGGCCTTCGCCCAAGGCGCTCGCGGCGATGCGCGAGATGCTGGAGCGCTCGCACTTTTACCCGGATGGCGGCGGGTATTATTTGCGCGAGGCCATCGCGGCGAAGACCGGGCTGAAGCGCGAGAATGTGATCCTCGGTTGCGGCTCGAATGAAATCATCGAGTTCATCGGCAAGGCGTATCTGAATCCCGGCGACGAGATCATCGCGGCGCGGCACGCGTTCGTCGTTTACAAACTGATGGCCACGCTTTTCGGCGCGACGACGATCGAAGTGCCCGACCCGGATTTTCGCCACGACCTCGATGCGATGCTCGCGGCGATCACGCCGAAGACGAAGGAAATCTTCATCGCGAATCCGAACAACCCGACGGGCACGCTTTGCACGCAGGCGGAGATCGACTCGTTCATGGCGCGCGTGCCGGACAGCGTCATCGTCGTATTCGACGAAGCGTACTACGAGTTCCTGCCCGAGCCGCCCGATACGCTGAAGTTCGTCCGTGAAGGCCGCAACGTTGTCGTGCTCCGCACCTTCTCGAAAATCCAGGGCCTCGCGAATCTGCGCATCGGCTACGGTCTCGCGAAGCCCGAGCTGATCGACGTGCTGCAAAAAACCCGGCAGCCCTTTAATGCGAACGGCATCGCGCAAGCTGGCGCGCTCGCGGGCATTTTGGATGACGAGCACCAACAGAAAACGCGTGAGCTGACGTGGGAAGGCCGCGCGTTTTTGGAGAAGGAATTCGCCGCGATGGGTCTCGAATACATCCCCAGCCACGCGAATTTCGTCCTCGTGAAAGTCGGCGACGGCAAAGCGGTTTTTACCGCGCTGATGCAGCGCGGCATCATCATCCGCGACATGAACGCCTACGGCCTGCCCGAGTGGATCCGGGTGAGCATCGGCACGATGCCGCAAAACGAACGCTTCCTCGCCGAGCTAAAGACGCTGCCAAATCTCGCCCTCCTCAAACGCGCCGTGTGAGTCCTCACGAGCCGCTGATCCCCGCAGGCTCGCGCCTTTTTGCGCGCACGCGTTGGTCGCTCGTCCTGCGCGCCACGGAGTCGCTCGGCGCGCTCGATGAGCTGCTCGCGATCTACTGGTATCCGCTCTACGCGTGGGCGCGGCGGCGCGGCCATTCGCCGGAGGACGCGGGCGATGGCGTGCAGAGTTTTCTGGCCAAAGTGACCGCGCAAAATCTCGTGACGCAGGCCGACGCCGCCCGCGGAAAACTCCGCTCGTGGCTGCTCAAATCTTTTTCCAATCACCTCGCCACTGAGCACGAGCGCGCCCATCGCCAAAAGCGCGGCGGCGATGTCACGCACGTCCACATCGACTGGACCGGCGCGGAAACCGCCTACCTCGCCGAGCCCACACTCACCACTTCGCCCGAAGCGCTTTTCGCGAGGACGTGGGCGCTTTCGCTGATGGAGGAAGCCCTCGAACGCGTCGCCACCCACTACGCGGAAACGAATCGCCGCGCGCTCTTCGAGGCCCTGCTCCCCGCGCTCGAATCGCCGCTCCCCGAAGACACCTACGCCAAAGTCGCCACCCGCCTCGCGATGACCCCCGCCGCCTTGCGCCAAGCCTCCGTCCGCTTGCGCGCCCGCTACCGCCGGGCTCTCCTGGACCTCGCGGCGATGCGCCTCGGCATCACCTGCGAAGAGCAACTCCAAGAAGAACTCCGCGCGCTCCTCGCAGGGTAGTCGTCCGCAGTATTCCGGTGAGCGCGCGCGTCTCGCGTGCTGGTTTCGGCGTCCCGCCGAAACGGACTTCCCTGCCGCCTCGCTGCAAAATGCACGCCCGAAATTAGAAGACGGGCGCTTTGAAAAGTCCTCGAAGGCGGACCTCCTCGACCAACGCTCGGGACGAACGTGCTATCCGGAAGCTGTCACCTTCCGCCTTAAATACGGTAGTAAATTGAGCTGCCTTCCATGCCCGACTTACCCACACCCGATCCGCGCTTGCGCGGACTCGACCCCAACGCGCTCCTCGGCGTCTTCGGCAGCGAGCGTCCGCCGCGGCCCGTCGTGCCGGGTTGGGAAATGGAAAACGTCATCGGCCACGGCGGACTCGGCTTCGTCTGGCGCGCGCGCCGTTTGAGCGACAGCACCCTCGCCGCCATCAAAATCCCGCGCCTCGCCGACATCGAACACATCGAGCGTCTCGAACTCGAAGCCGCCACGCTCCGCGCCCTCGCCCACCCGAACATCGTCCGCCTCCTCGAAAGCGGCCCGCTCGACGACGGAGGCATGTTCCTCGCGATGGAATACATCGACGGCCCCGCGCTCTCCCACGCCCTGCCCGCCACCGGCTTCGAGCCCGCCCGCGCGTTCGCGCTTTTCCACCAAATCGCCACCGCCATCGTCCACGCCCACGAGCGCGCCCTCATCCACCGCGACCTCAAACCCGCCAACATCCTCCTCGCCCCCGACGGCACCGCGCGCGTCGCCGACTTCGGCCTCGCGCGCCCCGTCCACCAGCGCGTGCAACACCTCTCCCTCACCCACACCGGCCTCATCGCCGGCACCGCCGAATACCTCCCGCCCGAAGCCTACCGCGCCACCCACCAACCCGGCGTGAAAGGCGACATCTACGCCCTGGGCATCATCCTCCACGAACTGCTTACCGGCTCCCCGCCGCGCGGCGCGTGGCACGCGGTCTCACAGCAGCGCCACGTGGACATCCGGGTGGACGAGGTTTTACAAAAAGCCCTCGCCCCTGATCCGGCGATGCGCTGGTCGACCGTCGCGGAAATGTCCGCCGCCCTCACCGAAATCCAGCGCACCCCGCCGCGCTACTCCGGCACGCCCCGCATCACGCAAACGATTCGCGCCGCCGATTGCGCGTGGACGGTGCTCGGCCTGCTCGTTTTCATCGCCGCCATCGGTGTCGAGATGCGCATGAGCCTCGTCCGCGTGCCGTGGGTCATCGACCTCGTCGGACCGCACACCAAGCTCACCGGCGGCGCGCAGGCGCTGTGGTGGCTCTCGCTCTCGCTGGTGCCCGTCGCCATCTGGCAAATCATCCGTCTCTTCCATTTCCGCGCCGTTCCCTTGCGCGAAGCCCTGCCCTCACCCTTCGGTCTTTGCCTTGGCAATTCGCGCACCGCCGGCAGCCTCGTCCTCCTCGCGCAGA
>JANLQB010000155.1:0-4056 GCA_031367565.1 Verrucomicrobiota bacterium | reverse complement strand
AGCTTGCGCGGCTGGGATTTCACGCCGAGTTCGCGCATGCCGTGGCAGCCGTCGTGGAAGGTCGCCTTGCCCGGAAAGCGTGCCCCGAGGTCGGTGACGCCGAGTTGATCGACGAGGAATTCCGAGAATTCGAAGCAGCGGCTGGCGAGCCGCTTTGCCGCAGCCTCGCGCGGGGTTTCTTTGAAAAGATCGCCGTAAAAAACTTTGAGCATCGCGCCGCAGGAGCCGGAGGCGCTGACGACGACATCGGCGTCGGAAAGCAGATCGAGCGTGCGCTCGGCGACGGGGCGCGCTTCTTCCCAATAGCCCGAATTGAACGCCGGCTGCCCGCAGCACGTGATCTCCGGTTTGTATTCCACCTCGTGCCCGAGTTGCTCAAAAATTTTCACCATGCCGATGGCCGCTTTCGGAAAGAGGAGATCGACAAAGCACGGGATGAAGAGGGTGATTTTCAAGCAGGTCGGAAAGTTGGAGGCCGGTCACATAGGCGAAAAGCAACGGCCCGACAATAGGCGCGTCACGCCGGCGTTGCGGTCACGCGGTAGCGGAGGAAACATTCGCCCTCCACGACTCTCATTTCGCGCAAAGTGCAACGCGTGGAGTGGGGAAGGAAATTGGCGGGGAGGCCGGTGAGCGTGGGGGCTCCGAGGCCACCAAAAATTCGCGGTGCGAGCGTGAGATGGATTTCATCCACGAGGTTTTCGGCGAGCAGGGAGCGGAAGAGGCGCGGGCCGCCTTCGCAGACGAGGCGCTTCACCCGATAGTCTTCGCGGAGAGTTGCGAGCAGGGAGCGGAGATTTACGGAGTCGCTTTCGTGGAGCCAGAGATCGGCTTTTTCGGCGAGCGCAGTTTGGGTGCGCTTGGCCATTTTTTGGGTGGTGAAAATGATGATGGGAGAGAAGTCATTTCCGAAGATGCGCAGGGCAGGGGAGAGGCGGCCGGAATTGCTGACGACGACGCGGAGCGGATAGGCGGACTGTTTTCTGGCGATGCGCTGCGCACGCAAAGCGGGGTCGCTGATGCCCATCGTCATTTTGTCGGCGGCGAGGGTGCTCGCTCCGACGAGGACGGCGTCGCAGGTCGATCGGATTTCGGAGAGGCGGTGTTTGTCGCGTTTCGAGGTGAAGTCGGCGGGCGTGTGGTTGCGCGTGGAGACGCGGCCATCGGCGGTGATGGCGAAATTCACCGTGACGAACGGGCGTGCTGACGACTTGCGTTTCACTTTTGCGCTTCGACTTCGCGCGCGAGTTCCAGCTCGGCGGCGGTGTGCTCGGCGGCGGCGACTTCCTGGCGCATTTCGCGGAGGCGGGCGTGTTCGCTCGGGCGGTAGGCGAGGTAAATGGCTGCGCCGACGAAGCCCCAGAAAAGCGTGAGCACATAGCCGGTGGAAGAAATGATGACGGCGATGGCCTGGCTGACGCCGCAGAGGTCGCCGAGGAAGATTTCAAAAAGGCTCTCGCGCACACCGATGCCGCCGAGGCTGATGGGCATGGAGACGATCGTGTTGATGATCGGGGCGATGGAGAAAAATTCGCCGGCGGTAGGCGTGATGGTGTTGGGCCCGGAGAAGGCGATGGAGGCGCAGTAGAACGTGGCCATGTGCAGGAGATGCACGCCGAAGGAGAGGATGAAGGCGGCGAGCGAGGGTTTCCACGCGCGGGCGTAGAGATTGTAGGCGAGGGCAAGTTCGGCGAGGCGCTCGCGTCCGGGCATGCGCGCGGGAAGTCGGTGGACGAGGCCGAACCCGGTGACGATGAAGGAGAATGTGAGGCCGACGATGCCGACGCCGAGGATGATGAAAACGATCCAGACGTATTGCGCGGTTTGCGGTGTGCCGGTGAGCCATTTCCAATGCGTGATGGTGAGCGACGCGGCGAGGACGATGAGCGCGATGAGGCCGATGAGGCGATCCACGAGCACGGAGAGGACGGCGACGGTGCGCTGGCCGGCGGTTTCTTTGAGGACGTAGAAAAGTTTTACCACATCGCCGCCGGTGTCGCCGGGGATGAGGAAGCTGAAGAAGAGCCCGATCATGTTCAGCGAAAAAACGCGCTGCCAGGTGAGCACGATGCCTTGCACGCGGAGGAGCGTTTGCCAGCGGATGCAGGCGACGGTTTCCGCGAGGCCATACACGGCGATGCCGATGAAGAGCCACACGGAGTCCGCGCCCTTCAGCGCCGCGGCCATTTCAACGCGCTTGGCCGGGTCGCGGAAGACGAAGAAGAGGATGCCCAGCGTGACGCAGATCTGGATCGCGGTGAGCGCGGCCTTCTTCATGAAACGCGCGAGCCGGGAGGCAATTCGCGCTTGGTCATTCGCCGTATATTCTCACCCAACGCTCGCGGCCCTCGATGATCTCCTCGCGCGTCCGGCGCGGGCTCATTTCGAAAACGAAAAGCGTATCCTTCGGCAGTTGCGGGATCAGTTTGCTGTATTCCACCTCGCCCTGAAACGGGGCCATGTGATCGCGTCCCGGCCATTGCGTATCGTGCAAATGGCAGCCGATGAGCCGCGGCGCCACCTGCTTCATCCACTCGACGTGATCGAGGAAGCCGAGGTTGTGCTTCACCTGCACATGCCCGAAATCGTGCCAGTAGCCGACGTTGGGCACGTCGAATTTTTCGAGCACTTCGAGCATCTCATTTTCATTCGGGATCTCCTCGAAACTGTGCCGGCTTTCCACGCCGAGCTTGATGTCCTTTTCGGCCGCGTAATTCGCAATGCGGCGCAGGCAATCCAGCGACCGCTGGAAATACGGTGGCGATTTCGCCTCGCGCTGTTTCACGCAGTCGATCTTCGTCTGAATGTATTTGCGCGACTGTCCGAGGCCGACTTCGGCGAGCTTGATGAGCTGATCCGTGAAATCTCCGAGCGGCGAACGTCCGAGATGCAGCACCACAAATTTCGCGCCGAGGCGCTGCGCGAAGTCGATCGTCTGAAACGAAAACTTCATCGCCCGTTCGCGCTCGCGTTCATCCGGCGACGAGAACTGATAACAGTCCGGCGACGCGCGGGTGATCTCGACCGGCAGCGGGCAGAAGTTATGCAGCGAGGAGATCGTCACTTTGCCTGCCTCGACCATTTTCTGAACGCCTTCCATCAGGGAAAGGCGGATGCCGTGCCCGAGCTCGACGCGCGAGAAACCAAGGCCCAGCAACTCTTCCAGCATCTCCACACCTTCAGTGTGGCGGCCGGAATTCCAACAGGTTGAGACAGAAAGCATGATGAGGGATCGGAAACGAGAGCGCCAAAGCTAGCGCCTCGGCCCCGCACCGCAATCCGCAAACGCCAGATTTTCGGGACCACCATTGCACCAAGCCACGGCGCGTCCCTCGCAAAACGCCCCATTCCGCAACTCCTATAGAGGACGATTGGTCAGGCGAGAGACGTTCATCGCGCTGCCCATTTGCAGCTCTGCGGCCAGCCACTTCAGCGGCACCGCGCACTCCTTCCTCACCGCCTTTGCCAGTCGCACCTTGCGCGGATCGCTCTTGCGTAAGGAGATCAACCCGCCCCGATCCAGTTTCAATTTCCGCAACCCTTCCTCGATGATCACCTTCGCCCGCTCCTTCCCGTGATCCGCCACGTCCGGGCCGTGATAATTCTGCCCGCCCGCCCGGTGCCGTTCCAGCAACGTGCCGGCCTTCTCCAGCAGCCAATCCCGAAACGCCTCCCGTCCAAAATACCACCCGCGCTGCAGCGTCGATTGCAGGCTCTCGTGCCCCGGCACCTCCACCTGACCGCAACGCTCCGCCGCCTCCTCACGCATTCTCCGCTCCAAGTCTTCCAACATCCCCCGCCGGTCCCGCACCGTGTCCGCCCGCTCCAGCGCCGCCAAGCCCCGCTCCACCGTCAGCCAGCCAGCCCGCTCCCGCTTCAGCACATAACCCCGCAGACTGCTCAAGCGGTATTCGAGCAGTCCGGGCCCCTCCGGTCGTACGAGTCCCGCCCTCACTGGATTCAGGTGTAAATAATCCAGCAGCGTCGCGAAATATCGCGGTTCCTCCGGATCGACCAGAATCGCCTTGTAGCGCCCGCCAAAAAGATGCCCGCTCG
>JANLQB010000132.1:0-3429 GCA_031367565.1 Verrucomicrobiota bacterium | reverse complement strand
GCGTTTCACTCCTCGTGTCCGCATCTCGGCTGCGCGGTCGAGTTTCGCGAGGAGACGAGCGGGTTCTATTGTCCGTGTCATGACAGCAGCTTCGCGAAGAGCGGCGAGGTCGTCGGGAAGAGCCCGAGTTTGCGTGGGCTGGATACGCTGGAAGTCGAAGTGCGGGGGCACGAGGTGTGGGTGAAATTTCTCAACTTCAAAGCGGGCAAACGCGAGAAAGTGGCGGTATCGTGAGCGCGGTCGACTGGCTGGATCACCGCACGGGTTTTCGGAAGCTCGTCCACTCGGCGCTGTTCGAGCATGTGCCGGGCGGGGCGCGCTGGCGCTACGTTTGGGGGAGCACGCTGAGCTTTGCGATCGTCACGCAATTCATCACTGGCATCCTGCTTTGGATCGCCTACAGCCCGAGCGCGCAGTCGGCTTGGGAAAGCGTTTTTTACATGCAGGAGCACATGCCGCTCGGCTGGCTCGTCCGTGGGCTGCATCACTGGACGGCGCAGCTCATGGTCCCGCTGCTCGTGCTGCACCTCATGCAAGTCGTGATCGACGGCGCGTACAAAGCCCCGCGCGAAGTGAACTATTGGTTCGGCCTCGGGCTCACCGGGCTCACGCTCGCGCTTTCGCTCACGGGCTATCTGCTGCCGTGGGATCAGAAGGGCATGTGGGCGACGAAAGTGGCGACGAATTTGATGAGCAGCGTGCCGTTCGTCGGGCCGGCTTTGCAGCGCATGGTCGTGGGCGGGCCGGACTACGGGCATCACACGCTCACGCGGTTTTTTGCGCTGCACGCGGGCGTGCTCCCGGCGGCGCTCGTCGCCTTGATCGTTGGTCACATTTACCTTTTTCGCCGGCACGGAATCACGGTGAAGGAGCCGAAGAAAAAACCGGACGCGATGTTCTGGCCGGATCAGGTTTTGAAGGACGCCATCGCGTGCCTCGCCGTCGCCGCCGCCGTGCTCGGCCTCACGATTTGGAAACACGGAGCCGAGCTGACCGCACCCGCGAACCCCGCCGAGAACTACTCCGCCGCGCGGCCCGACTGGTATTTCATGGGCCTCTTCCAGCTTCTGAAATTTCAGGATTGGTTTGAGCAACATCTGCCCGGCGGCGGGTTGCTCTGGTGCGTCGTCATCATTCCTTCCGCGATGGCCGCGATCCTTTTTCTCCTGCCGCTCTGGTCGCGGTGGAAAGCCGGGCATTTCTTCAATCTCGCCTTCCTCTGGGCCGGCCTCGGCGTCTTCGGCGCATTCACCGTGATGGCTTATCGCCACGATTTTTCCGACCCGCACTACCTCGCCGCCGTCAAAGTCGGCGAGCACGATGCCGCCCGCGTAAAAGTCCTCGCCTCGCGCAAAGGCATCCCGACCGAAGGCGCGCTCGCGCTGCTTCGCGAAGACGCGCTCACCCAAGCGCCGAAGCTCTTCGCCGCGAAATGCTCCTCGTGCCACAGCTACGACGGGCACAACGGACTCGGCGTTCCGATTCCCGAAAAGGAAATGAGCGCCGCCGATCTCAAAGGCTGGGGCAGCCGTAAATGGCTCACCGATTTCATGGACCCCACGCTCATCCAGACCGCGCGCTGGTGGGGCGGCACCGCGTTCGTCCATCAGGCGAAAGGCAAGGATCGCAGCCCGATGGTTGATTACATCCTGGACGACGCGCCGAAATTCACCGAGCCCGTAAAAAAGCAGCTCGCCGACGCCCTCATCGCGCTCTCCGCCGAGGCGGCGCTGCCCGCGCAAAAAGACGCCGACGCCCGCGACGCCGCGCGCATTGATGCCGGCCGCAAAGCCATCATCAGCCCCGAAGTGAACTGCACCGATTGCCATCTCTTCCGCGACGAAGGCGGAGGCAAAGGCCCCGAGCTGACCGGCTGGGCTTCGCGCGAGTGGACGATCGGCATCATCAAAAATCCCGCGCACAAAACCTACTACGGCCGTCGCAACGACCGGATGCCGAACTACGGCGAACGCGGCGAACTCACCGAGCAACAAATCGGGATGATCGCCGATTGGCTGCGCGCGGCCGTCGAGTAGGAACGCGCGTTTACTCGTAACGCAGCGCTTTCACCGGATCGAGCCGCGCCGCCGCGTAGGCGGGAATGAGCGCGGCGAGGGAGCAGATGAGGAACGCGCTGATGCAGATGATCGCGACATCGCGCGGGACGACTTCGGCGGGGATACCGTTGAGTTCGTAGATGCTGGAGGGGAAAATCTCGATGCCGATTTTGTCGGAGAGCCAGTTCTTAAATGGGTTGCGGTAGGTGATGAGCGTGATGCCGGCCATGAGGCCGGTCAGGTTTCCGAAAAAACCGACGAACATCCCCTGCGCGAGGAAGACCCAGACGATTTGCGCGGTGTTGGCGCCGAGCGCTTTCAAAATGCCGATCTCCCGCCGCTTTTGCACCGTGACGGTGATGAGCGTGCTGGTGATGCCAAACGCCGCGATGACGACGAGGAACATGAGGATGATGAACATGACGTGGCGCTCGAGCCGCACGGCGTCGAACCGGTCGTGATTTTTGTCGAACCACGTCTCGGCAGTCGCATCTCCGAGTTGGGAATTAAGCGCTTGTTTCACCGACTCCGCCGCGTCCGGGCTCGTTGTTTTTACCGAGATACCGTGGACGGCGTCACCCAGGATGTAGAGCTCCTGCGCGACAAAGAGCGGGACGATCATGACGCCGGCGTCGTAGATATTGCGGCCCGACTCGAAGATGCCGATGACGCGGAGTTCGCTCGGCAAAACGATCGTATCTTTCAGCTCGGCGAGCGTCTTCTTTTTCGCAGCGGGATCATCCTGCTCGCGGCGCATTTCCTCCACGATGCCGTTGATATTTCCCGGCGCGTAAACGGTGATCGTATCGCCCACGCCCACGCCGAGCGAACTCGCCAGCCCGACGCCGAGGACCACCGTGTCGCTCTCCAGTTCCGCCGTGCCTTCGACGATCGTTTTTCGCAGGTCGATGATCTTCTGCTCGGCCTCCAGATTGATGCCGCGCATCGTCGGCGTAAAAACGTGCCCCGCGTGCTCCGCCAGCACCGGCCCCTGCACAAAAGGCGCGGCAGCGACGACGCCCGGCGTTTTCTCCACTTTCGGCAAAACCTCGCGCCAGTTTTCCAGCAGTTGGCCGTTCGAGATCGTGATGTGCGGTTCGAAGCCGAGAACGACGCGCTGGAGTTCGCGGTCGAAGCCCGTCATCACGGAGATGACGACGATCAGCACCATGATCCCGAGCGTGACGCCCGCGATGGAAATGAGCGTGATCATAGATACGAAAGTCCGCTTTGGCCGGAGATAACGCAGGGCGAGGAAAAGGCTGAACGGAGCTTTCAAAATGATCGAGCGCACATGGAACCGGGCACACGGCGGACGACCAAGCGAAATGTCGGCGAAGCGATAAATAAAGTTTTGACTGAAACCACGAAC
>JANLQB010000124.1:0-5696 GCA_031367565.1 Verrucomicrobiota bacterium | reverse complement strand
CGCCGCCGCTTGTCTCCTCCGCCGCTTCGGTGGTTCCCCCATCCAACGGCTTTGGCGCAGGACCTCTCTGATTGATTGTCGGTGGCTCTTTGGGGAGCGCTTCCGCTTCGTTGGAGAGGGCCGATTTCGCTTCAGCTTCCTAACTCTAAAGTGGAAAGGATCAGTCCGCGCATAGGTGCAAGATGACGCTGACTGTCGGCGACGGAAACTCTGAGGTGCGCGCATGGCGCGAAAGGCCCGCGTCCATTACGAAGCTGCGATCGGCCAGAACGCCGGAAGCTTCGGAGGATTCTGCACCTAGGCACGGACTGACCCGAATGACTGTAGGCGCTTCCGGCATTGCTTGCGCGCACACCGCAGGTGCAGCGTCCCGCCCTTCTTGAGATCCCGCCACACCTGCCGGTAGATGGTCTCGTGGCTGATCAAGAGTTCCCCACTGCGCCGCAGATACGCGGAGCTCGGGGCTTCTCGCCTTTCTCAACAGCTTTTCGACCAGGGCCAGCTCCGCTCGCTCCGCCCGATACCCATCCCTCGTAGGGCGCGGCGTGGCGTTTCGATTCCCGCCCCACGGTGCTCCGGTGTCGCCTCAGTTGCCGGCCAATTCGGATTTCGTGGCGCGCAGGACGGGATATGGGTGCATGAAAGTGCGGGCGGCGTCAGCTTGAGCGGCGTGCGGGCCGGGGGAGCGGACGGAATTCAAGGCGTCGAGATTTTCGCAGAGGAGCATCTCCACGGGAACGGGTGAGTTCTCAACATCCGGAAATGGATGGACGTGCGAAAGGGAAAGGGGCAAAGAATTTGATACGTGTAAGTATCATTTGTTTTGACGCTCCGCGCACCGTCTCCTATTCACCAACCAGTTTCCCGCGCGTTCTTGCGCTTTTCCCTTCACCGCCATCCGCCATGAAATTCCGCTCCTCCACCTTTGCTGTCGCTCTCGCCCTTTCTGCCCTGCCCGCGTTTGCGGCGAAAAAGGAGGCGGCGGCGGAGAAGCCTGCGGCTCCGGCGAAGGCTCTCGCTACCGGTATCTCGGGGTGGCTGGATTGGCGCGGGCCGAATCATAATGGGACGACGGATGAGACTGGGTTGCCGGATAAGGTGGATGGGAAGGCGGCGCTGTGGTCGGCGAATTTTCCGGGGCAATCGTCGCCGGTGATCGCGAATGGGAAGCTCTACATCAATGGCTACGTGGGCGATGGGCCGGATTTGCGCGAGGGGGTGACTTGCTTCGACGCGGAGACGGGGAAGCAGCTCTGGCAGAAGCTGGAGAATGATTTTCTGAGCGACACGATTTACCTGCGTTACTCGACTTCCTCGCCGTCGATCGACGGGGAGACGGGGAATGTGTATGTGCTGGGGACGCAGGGGTTGCTGACGTGTTTCACAGCGGATGGGAAGCAGCTCTGGCAGCACTCGATGATGGAGGAATATGGGCGGCTGACCTTCCCGAATTCGCGCACGGCGACGCCGGTGATCGACAAGGAACTCGTCATCACGCGCGGGATCACGTCGGCGTGGGGCGCGTATGGGCCGGCGGGGGATCGCTTTTATGCGTTCGATAAAAAGACGGGCGAACTCGTGTGGTCGAGCGCGCCGGGGGATCGGCCGCAGGATAATTCGTTTTCGCATCCGCTGCTGACGTGGATTGATGGGAAACGGGTGCTGATCAGCGCGGGCGGGGATTCGACGCTGGTGGGGATCAATGCGCGGACGGGGGATCCGCTGTTCCGTTTTCCCGTGGCAAAGGCGGGCGCGAAGGGGGGCATCAATGCCGGGGTGGTGCGGTATAAGAATTCGCTGCTGGTCATTCACGAAAGTGAAAATCTCGACACGAGCGAAGTGGGCCGGAGCGCGGCCTTCAAAGTGCCGAAGGACATCAAGCCGCCGGAGCCGGGTAAGCCGCAGCTTTTGGATACGAAGGAACTCGAGCTGTGGCGCAATCCCCTCGGGAATCTCGCGTCGTCGCCGTGTCTCGCGGGGAATCGGATGTATGAAGTGACGGGCGTGGGTGAACTGGGTGCGATCGACGCGGATACGGGCAAGGTTTTGTGGAAGCAGAAGCTCGGGGTGGAGCAGCGGCAGTCGTCGCCGCTTTTTGGGGATGGGAAATTGTATGTGGCATTTTACATCGCGGATGCGGGCGCGAAGAAAGATGCTGCGGCGGGTGAAGACACGGGCGGGAATGGCGAGTTGTTTGTGATCAAACCCAGCGATGCCGGCCCGGAAATCCTGAGCCGCACGAAACTCGATGGCCGCTGCTACGGCTCGCCCATCGCTTACAATGGCAAGCTCTACGTGCAAACCGACAAGAAGCTGTATTGCTTCGGCAAGAAGGGCGCGAACAAAGGCCTCGCGGCTGCGCCCGCGCCAGAGGATTGGCCAAAGGCTGGTCCTGCGGCGAAGCTGCAACTCATCCCCGGCGAGGCCTTCCTGAAGCCCGGCGAAAGCACGCTGGTGCGGGTGCGCACGCTGGATGCGAATGGTTTTACCGTGGAAGAAAACGCGGATGTGAAGCAGGTGAAATTCGAGCCCTTCATCCCGCCCACGGCGCTGGTGAAAGCGACGATGAAAGGCACCTTTGACGCCGAGGGAAAACTGGTCGCGGACCCTGCGCCGATCCCGACGGCAGGTGCGTTCAAAGGCACGCTGAAAGTCGGCGAGACCGAGCTATCCGGGACGATGCGTGGACGCGTGCTTCCAGCGCTGCCGATCAAGACGGATTTCGAAACCGTCGAACTCAAAGAAACGACCGGCCCCGGTGTCGGTATCGAACCGGCACCGCTCACGCCTCCCGCGCCCGGCGTCCCCGCGCCGCAGCCCGGCCCGACGAATTGGAACTCGATCGAGCCACCCACGCCATTTGCCTACCCGCCGCTCGCGTGGAGCGGTGCGCGCTTCCGTTTCGAGGTGCGCGACAAGGATGGCAACAAGGCGCTTTGCAAATCCATCGACAATAAACTGTTTCAGCGCGGTCAGGTCTTCATCGGTCATCCCGAGGAATCTAACTATACGATCGAAGCCGATGTGATGAGCGAGGGGAACAAACGCAAGAGTACCGAACTCGGTCTCATCAACCAGCGTTACCAGATCATCCTGAAACCGAACTTCCAGCAGATCGAAGTGAACTCGAACCAAGAGCGGCTCAAGGTGCAGGCGCCGTGCGCGCTCTCGCCAAACATTTGGTATCATCTCAAAGCCCGCGTCGATCTCGCTGCCGACGGCTCCGGGATCGTCCGCGCGAAAGCGTGGAAAAAAGACGAAGCCGAACCCGAAGCCTGGACGATCGAAGTCCCGCATAAAACCGCGCACACCCACGGCGCACCTGGCCTCTACAGCCTCACGCCGCAAGAGCAGCGCGGCTGGATCGACAACATTTCCGTCACACCGAACAAGTAACCCATGAATCTCACTCGCACTTTAGTCCTCGCTGGCAGCATCGCCGCGCTTACCGCCACCACCTTCGCCGAAGACTGGACTCGCTGGGGCGGGGCCGATCCGGGGCGGAATATGTATTCGTCGGCAAAAGGATTTCCCGCCAAGTTCGAGCCGGGTAAGTTCAAGCCAAACTCCGAGGAGGTGGATCTTTCCACCACGAGCAATGTGAAATGGGTCGTGAAGCTGGGTTCGCAGACTTATGGTAACCCAGTGGTCGCGAGCGGAAAGGTGTTAGTCGGAACGAACAACGCGACGCCGCGTGACGCGCGCTTCAAGGATGACAAGTCGGTGCTGTATTGCTTCGATGAATATACGGGCAAATTCATCTGGCAGTTCACGGTGCCGAAGCTGGCTTCGGGGAAGGTGAATGATTGGGAATATCTCGGGCTGCTGAGTTCGCCGAATGTCGAGGGTGACAAAGTCTGGCTGACGACCAGTCGTTGCGAAGTCGTGTGTCTCGATTTGCAAGGGCAGGCCAACGGTAATCAAGGTCCTTTCAAGGATGAAGGACAGTATATGGTCGGGCCGGGCAAGCCGAAGGTGGAAGTGATCTCGACCGATGCGGACATCTTGTGGAAATACGACATGATGGATGAACTCGGAGTTTTCCCGCACAACGCGACGAACTCGTCCGTCATCACGCTGGGCGACTATCTCTTTACCTGCACCTCCAACGGTCAGGACTGGACGCATGTCAACATCCCATCGCCGATGTCCCCGAGTTTCATCGTGCTCGATAAAAACACCGGCGCATTCCTCGGGGAAGACGACGCGAAGATTGGTACAAATATCAAGCACGGCCAGTGGACCTCGCCTTCGCTAGGTAAAGCAGGCGGGAAGGATCAGGTCTATTTCGGCGGCGGCGACGGGATTCTCTACGCGTTCGACACGACCCCGGTGAAAAACGGCGAAGATCAGACGATGAAAAAGGTCTGGTGGTTCGACGCGGTGCCCGAGGAATATAAGAAGGATAAGTCCGGCAAGCCGATCAAGTATCCGGCGGCGGAAGGCCCGAGTGAAATCAACTCGACGCCCGTGTTTTACAAAAACCGCGTTTATGTCCCGCTGGGACAGGACCCCGAGCACGGCGAGGGTGTCGGGCGCTTAGTCTGCGTGGATGCCACCAAGACTGGCGACATCACGAAGACTGGACTCATCTGGGATTTCAAAGAAATCCATCGCAGCATCAGCACGGTCTCGATCGACCCGGAGAAAGGCTTGCTCTTCATCGCGGACTTTAGCGGATTCGTCTTCTGTCTCGATGCCGAGACGGGCAAAAAATATTGGGAGCACGACATGCAGGCGCACATCTGGGGCTCGACGTTTGTGGTCGATGGAAAAGTCTATATCGGCGACGAAGACGGCGATGTCGTAGTGCTGGCCGATGCGAAGGAAAAGAAGGTGCTAAGCGAAGTGAACATGGGTGCGCCCGTTTACTCCACGCCGATCGTGGCCAACGGTACGATGTACGTCGGCACGCAGACGCATCTTTACGCGATCGCCGAAGGCGCGAAGCCGGTGGCTGCGGATAAGAAATAGCCAAGCTGAATGAGGGTTCCCGTCAACTCACTAGCGGCTCGGCTCGGCATGACGACGCATGTCTCGACGCTGCTGCGCAAAGGGAGCAAGGCTGGCCTGCTGGAGCCGGACGATCTCTCAAACCTCGCTGCTCAGCGAGGCTGCCGGCATTACTGGCACGAAGGAGTGCCTGAAGGCGAGTTGGCGACGCGCGAGCAATTGAGCGATGAGGAACTAGCCATTGCGCTGCTGAACGTGGCGCTGCCCTTCGATCCCCATGCGATCCGCTGCGGTGCGGCGATGGTGAGTGCGGAGGGAAACACACCCAAGCGTCTCGCATGGTTCGCCAAGCTCGAACGTTCCGAACGAGTGTTGCGCTACGTCGCCGAGTGTGGAAAAAAAATCGCGGCATGAGTAACGCGGCGCGCATTGTTTCCGCACTGGATGGCCTGCTCACACGCGATGCATCGCTCATTATCTCCGGGCGTGCAGCGATCGCGCTTGGTTTGGAAAATCCTCCGCGTGCCATGCTGCGCTCCCTCGATGTGGATGCTCCCCTGAGCTCGTCTTACGAAACCACCTTTGCAGACACTCCCGAGTTTTGGGATGCGCAAGAGGAGTTAGATCGCATCCTGGAAGAGGAAGGTCTTTACCTGACGCACATTTTCCCTGCCGATATGGTTTTCCTCCGGCAACGCTCGACTTGTTGCTCACCAAAATGATGCGCGCCCACGACGAGCAGG
>JANLQB010000106.1:0-1711 GCA_031367565.1 Verrucomicrobiota bacterium | reverse complement strand
GGACCGGCTCCACGTCCACGATTTGCATGCGACGATCTTGTGGCTGATGGGCCTCGGAAACATGGACCTCGTTTACAAATACAAAGGCCGTCCCGAACGCCCGACGCTGAATGAAGGCGAGGCGTTTAAAAAAATCGCGGGAATCGCCTAGCAACGGCGGGCAAAAGCGCCGGTGAAAGTTCTTGCGGCCTTTGGGCTATTTCGGTATCTCCCCGCGCGTCAGGAAAGCCACAGGAATACATGAAACGAATCCTCCCTCTGCTCATCGCGTCGCCGATCCTCATGGCTTTTGCTCCCCATGCGGACGCCGCGAAGATCGCGGGCAAGGCCGCTAGATTGCGTCCCCATTTTCTGAAACCGGGGGCGGTGAAATCACGAATCGTCGCCAACCTGGTCCCCGCAGTCTTCAGCATTCCTCAAGCGCCCACTTCCCCTGGCAGCAGCGGCACCTCAAATTTTTCCAGCGGGTCGTTTAGTTCAGGAAGCGTCATTATTTTCGCCAACTCCGGCTCGTCGATCAAAACGGGCTCTGGCACGCTGAATATCTCTGGCAACGGAACCCTCAGTCAGGGAACCGTTTCGCTTAACCAAGGGACCGTCGCCAATTGGAGCGGAGGCACTCTGAATCTTGGCGGTTCGGGCGGCGTGGTCGTCTCGACGTCCGACCCACTCGTCATTTCCCCTGGCAATCTTCTCACCATCAACTCGAACAGCGTCACCGGCGGGACGGTGTCACTCACTGGTGGAAATTCCACCATCGCAATTGGCGGAGGAACCACGTTCCCAGTCCTCGAATTAAATGGCGGCTCGATCTCGGGCGGCCCCATCAGCACGCAAGGCGGCATCCTTCACGTTGCCACCGGCGTCACGGCATCTTACTCCGGCGGCGTCTTCACCGCGTCGAACCTACTCGGCTTGCGGGGGCGGTTCATCCTTAACACCGGGCAATCCGGAATCCTCGGTTTCTGGGTTGATCTCGATCACGACGGGGTATTTGAACTCGCCGAGGGCGGAGTGCTTGGCACCGAAAACAGCAACGTCATATTCACCAGCGGGAATATCGTTTCCACTGGGTGGACGGTATCCGATTTTT
This sequence comes from Verrucomicrobiota bacterium, assembly GCA_031367565.1. Taxonomy (GTDB): domain Bacteria; phylum Verrucomicrobiota; class Verrucomicrobiia; order Chthoniobacterales; family Chthoniobacteraceae; genus JANLQB01. The sequence goes on along the minus strand of JANLQB010000106.1, from coordinate 618 downwards.
TTGACGGTTCGATTCTAACCGAATCCGGCACCGGATCGCTTACCATTGAAGGAACGGCGGGTGATGGACTCTTGGGCATACAGACTCTCGCTGGCACCTCTGATTTAGAGGCATCGCAGACCTTGGATTCTTTGGTCATCAACAATGGAGCGGTAATTACGCTCGATGCGTTGTCGTTAGTCCCGCCGTTCTTAAATACCGCCGCCGGAACAAGCGCGGCGCTCGCAGCCGTCCCCGAGCCCGGCAGCACTTTCCTTCTCGCGATCGGAGCGTTCGCGGCGAGTCGGGTGGGCAGGCGGCGACTCCGCTAAGCCCGCGGCGCATTCGAGCTTGGTCATTTGAATTCGATCGGGCATGGGTATCGCCCGTTCGATTCATGATCTCGCTGACCATTGAAAAACTCACCAAGCGTTTCGGCGAAGCCGTGGCGCTTCATGCGATCGACCTGCGCATCGAGCCGGGCGAAATCTTTTTCCTCCTCGGGCCGAGCGGTTGCGGGAAGACGACGCTGCTGCGCTCCATCGCCGGATTTTACCTGCCGGAAAGCGGGCGCATTCTTTTCGGCGACGACGATGTGACGCGCGTGCCGCCGCACGAACGCAACACGGGCATGATGTT
>JANLQB010000096.1:0-1783 GCA_031367565.1 Verrucomicrobiota bacterium | reverse complement strand
GCGTCGAGCGCGTAAAGGAGGCCGCCTTTGACGAGCGCGAACATCTCGGCGTCGGCGAGGATTTTTTCTCCGGCGAGCACGTCGTTGCTGCTCGCTTGCACGGCGCGAACGAGGTCGCGGTCGAGCGGGGCTTTGGGGGTGAGGGTTTTGAGCAGATCTTCCTGCGAGAGGTGGCGATCGACGAATTCCGAGTAGCGCATCGTGCGCGCGAGAATCGCCAGCGTGGACTGTAGCCACAAGAAAATTTCCAGGGGCTGGCCCGTCCGATGCTCAGAAAGGCATCATCTATGAATGCAAAAGCTTTCGCAGTCGTCCTCGCACCGGTGATCGCCGCCGGCGGTTATTTCGTCTGGCCGCAATCGAGCCAGCCCGCGATCCAATCGCCTTCGATGACCCAGGCCGCGCTCGTCGCCCTGGCGGCCGTCTCGTCACTCAGTTCGCATGATTTCAACGCACCCGCGCCGATGGTCGCCGGACCCGCCGAGCCGATCGATCTGCAAACGGCGATCGAGCAGGGGAGGATCAAGGCCGAGTTCACCGGCAATGGCCGCGAAGCCATGCGCGCCACGCTTGCCAATACCGGCAACACCACGCTTCAGGCGCGGGTCGAAGTCGGTCTCGTTTTTGAATCCGGACGCAATGCCGTCGTGGCCGTGCGCCCAACCGAGGTCGAAATCGAACCCGGTAAAACCGTGCAGGCCACTTTCCAAACCGCCGCGACCCGCTCCGGCAACAGTCTCGGCAACGCGCCCTACGTCATTACTTACAATCACGTCCCGCGCGTCGAACTGCTCCTGACCTACGCGCAGGAAAACCTTGAGCTTTCGCCCGGCGCCATCCAGACCGCGATCCTCGCGCTGAATGAAAATCTTCCGCTCAGCAGCGTCGCAAAATTCACCTCGGGTGCGAGCGAGCTGGAGAGCAAATTTAATACGGATGCCTTCCGTGTGGAAGCGTATGACATCATCACCGCGCTCGGAGCGTTGCGGGACATGGGCGTCGCCGATTCTAGCATCGCCATGACGTTCGATCCGCAGCTTCGCATCGAAGCGATGATCGAGCCCCTCAGCCGCCCCGCCGCGATGCGCTATTACCGCATTTCTTCCGATGACGAATGGAGCTACTGGAAGACCGAGCTGCTCTCCGGCGAACCTGCCACGCGCCACTACGCGCTCTACGGCATCGCCCGCTTTTATCCCGATGTCGCGATGGACATGCTCCCGAAATGGGCGCTCGAAACGAAAACGAACTCCGTCTTCCGCCTTTCCGCGCTGCAAGCTCTCGCCGAAACGCAACGCCCGGAAGCCGTCAGTGTTCTCAACCGTCTCTCCGAAAATCTCGGTCGTGAAACCGAACTCGGACGCGCCGCCCGCGGTGCCGCCCTCGCGCTCGACCAGCGCCTGAGCCAGCTTGCCACCGTGAAAAATGCGGCCATCGCCTTCCGTTCGTCGCCTGTGTTGACGCAGCAGTTTTGAGGAGTCGGGACGAGGTGCCCAGAGTTCAGTTCTCGGAAACCCAGACCGCGTTACCTGCGGCTGCCTGAGAATTGAATCCTGGGCATTTTCTTCCCAACCCCCGGCGGGAGTTGGAGCGTCGATCGCGCTCCAACTCCCGTGACTTCGTACGGCGGGCACGTCGGATGGCGTGGGAAACTTTCGTTTTACAGCAGCCCGCACGTCCCCCATATTCGCCGCCCTCATGCTCCCGATCGTCATAAAAATCCTGCTGGTGATCCACATCATCGTGTCGTTGTTGATCATCCTGCTCGTGCTCATGCAGCGCC
>JANLQB010000089.1:0-5863 GCA_031367565.1 Verrucomicrobiota bacterium | reverse complement strand
CGCCTCCTGAATAACAGGATTCACGTTTTGCGGTGTAAGAGTCTAGGCGGGAACGAGCTTCATGTTTAAGGCTTGCGCTTGGTTTTGCAGGTTTTTGAGGCGGCGGGCGGCGCTGGCGGGGGTCAGGTTGAAGGCTTGGTTTTCGTCATACGGCTGGCCCTCCAGATTGTAGCCGTGCAGTTCGCTCACGAACATGCGCCCGCGCTCGTCCTAGCACACGCCTGACGGCGACGCGATGGGCGGCTCGCTGGCGATCACTTCCATGCGGAAGCCTTCGGGCAGCTTGAATGCCGCGGCGCTTTGCTCCGGCGTCAATGGCTTGGGCGCGTCGGTCGGCGGTGGGATTTCCGCGGACACGAGTTGGCAGATCAGAGCCAGGGCGAGGGGAAGACGAAGCGGTTTCATGGGTGGTGGAAATTGTTTCTAAGCCCGTCGGACCGTGGACGGCCAGCGCGTGAACTTACGCGCCGCAACCGGAGAGCGCCTGTCACGCGTACGCGTGAGGAGCGCGGTGCGTTTGCGGCTTTGCCGGTGCGGAGGTTTCGGCGAAAGTCGGAGTGCTCAATATGTTCGCTTCACCCGCGCCAATTCTTTCGCTGCTCGTCGCGTTATTCGTCGCGGGATTGCGCGCGTCGGAGCCGGCGGATGGGCTGGCGCGGTTTGGCTCGGCGGAACTGCGCGCGCACGATGCACGGGCGGCGGAGTTGCAGGCGGAACTCGGGAAACTGCCGGCTATGCCGGAGGTGCAAAGTTCCACCCGCATCGGCTGGCATAGCGACTTCAACCACGGCCCGCGCGCCGCGGATGTGACGCAAAGTGTGATGCTCGACCTCGGCGCGAGCGAGTCGTTCGACTCCGTCGTGCTCGTGCCGGTGAATGTCGCGTATGGTTCGCATCCGGGACCGGGATACGGATTCCCGGTTCGATTTCGCATCGAGGCAGCGGATGATTCGGATTTCTCGATGCCAATGATGCTCGCGGATCACACCGCGTCCGACTTTCCAAATCCCGGCAACCTGCCCGTGCATTTGGAAACGCCCGGCACCCGTGCTCGCTACGTGCGCATCACGGCGACGCGGCTTTTCGTGCGGAGCAGCGATGAACAAGCGCTCTTCGCACTCGGCGAATTCATGGTCTGGCGTGGTCGGACGAATCTCGCGTCGGTCGCGAAATGCCGCACGACCAGCAACTACGAGAACGCGCCAGCGTGGCATCCTGACAATCTCAACGATGGCCAGACGGTGCTCGGTCCGCCGATGCGGCTCGAGCGCACCCCCGGCAATGGCTACCACTCGCTGGAGGCACAGCCAGAGTTTTCTGAAAGGTGGGTGCAGCTCGATCTCGGCGAGTCCCTTCCGCTCGATGAAGTGCGTCTCTTCGCCGCGCGTCCGCAGGATTTCCCCGTCCGTTCGGGATTCGGGTTTCCAGTGCGTTTTCGCGTGGAAGCGAGCGATGGGCCGGATTTCACCCGACCAGTTTCCCTCAGGGAATTTCGCGACACCGATTGCGAAAATCCCGGCGACAATCCGTTCATCATTCCAGCCCGCGGCATCACGGCCCGCTACGTGAGGGTCACCGCGACGCGGCTCTGGCTGCGGCACGACGATTTTGTCTTCGCGCTCGGCGAAATGCAGGTGTTTTCCGGCAACGAAAACGTCGCGCTCAAGGCGATGCCTTCCGCCTCGGAGAGCATCGAGCAAATTAACTGGAAACTCGCCTACCTGAACGACGGCTTCACCAGCCAGGGCAGGCTCATCGACTGGCATGACTGGCTGCGCGGTCTTTCGCGCCGGCGCGAAGCCGCGCAGGAAATCGCCATGCTCGACGCCGCGCGCGGCCCGCTCGTCACGGCTGCGTTTTGGCGGCTGGGAAAATGGACCGCCGTCGCAGTCGGGGGCGTCGCAGCGCTCACCGCGTGGTGGAGCCTGCGCCTGCGGCGGCAGCGCCGCATCGACGTGCGCCGGCTGCGCACCCGCATCGCCAGCGATCTGCACGACGAAATCGGCAGCAATCTCGGCACCATCGCCCTGCTGGCCAATCTCGCCAGTGAACACGACCTCAATGGCGCGCACGCCGACCTCGCGGAGATCCAGCGCATCGCCCGCGAGACGACCGACTCGATGCGCGACATCGTGTGGCTCATCCATCCCGGCCCGCGCGACGCGAAAGACCTGCTAGTCCGAATGCGCGAAGTCGCCGCTCAGCAGCTCCCCGACACGGAGTGCCGCTTCGAGGCGGAAGGCGTCACCGGCCCGTTCTCGCTGGAGTTCGAGCGCCAGGTTTTTCTCCTTTTCAAAGAAGCACTGAACAACATCCGCAAACATTCCCACGCCCACCACATCGCCATTCGCGTCACGCAAAACGCGCGCGATTTTGTGCTGCTCATCGCGGACGACGGCGCGGGTTTCGACACCGCCGCGCCCACCACCGGCCACGGCCTCACCAGCATGAAATATCGCGCCGGACTCCTCGGCGGAACGCTCACTCTGCAATCCCACCCCGCCCAAGGAACCCACCTCGAACTCCGCACCCGCCTGCCATGACCGCAACCACCATCACCGTCTGGCTCATTGAGGACAACGCCACTTTCCGCCGCACCATCGCGCGCACGATCGCGAAGCAGCCTGGCTTTACCTGCGACGGCGAATTTGGCCGCGCCGAAGACGCACTCGCCGCCTTGGAAAATACGCCCGCGCCGCGCATCATCCTGCTCGATGTCGGCCTGCCCGGCATGAGCGGTATCGAAGCCATCCCACAACTCCGCGAGCGCGCGCCCGATACCGCGATGCTCGTCCTCACCGTTTTCGAGGATGAAGAAAAAATCGTCGCGTCCATCTGCGCCGGAGCCGCTGGATATTTGCTAAAAATCACGACCCCCGAAGAGCTGACTCGCGCGATGCATGATGTCCTCGCCGGAGGCGCGCCGATGAATGGCCGCATCGCCCGCCGCGTGCTCGACATGTTCAGCAAACTTTCCCCGCGCAAAAACGACTACCGCCTCGCCGAACGCGAAACGGAAGTCCTCCAGCACATGGTCGAAGGCTACATCAAAAAAGAAATCGCCGACCGCCTCGGCCTCAGCGTCCACACCGTCGATACGCATTTGCGAAACATCTACGTGAAGCTTGCAGTGAACACGCGTACCGGCGCAGTCGCGAAGGCGTTGAAAGAAGGCCTCGTCTCCGGAGGTATCCCGCGAATGCGGGACTAGGATGCCGTGGGATGTGTGATTGTGTGTATTACAAATGATCCGCGCCTCCCTCATCGCCTTCGCCACTTTCGCCACCGCATTGGCGGCAGAATTGCCACCACCGGCCGCACAGCCAGTGGATTTCATCCGCGATGTGCAACCGCTTTTCAAAGAGCACTGCGCGAGTTGCCACGGCGCGGAAAAGCAGAAGAGCCAGTATCGCGTGGACGTGAAGGAAACGGCGATGCGCGGAGGGGAGAGCGGCGAGGCGGCGATCGTGCCGGGGAAAAGCGCGGAGAGTCCGCTCGTGCAGTCTGTGGCTGCGCTGGATGAAGACACGGCGATGCCGCCAAAAAAAGGAGACGCGAAGCGGCTGACCGCAGCGCAGGTGGGCATCGTGCGGCGATGGATCGACGACGGCGCGGTGTGGCCGGATTCGGCAAGTGCGAAGCTCGTGGACAAGCGCGAGTGGTGGTCGCTGAAGCCGATAGGGAAAAGCGGAAAACTGAAAACAGAAAACGGAAATGGGATTGATGCGTTTATCTCCGCGAAGCTAACGGAGAAAGGGCTGGCGATGTCGCCGGAAGCGGATGCGCGCACGTTGATTCGCCGCGTGACTTTCGACCTCACGGGCCTGCCTCCGTCACCGGAGGAAGTGGATGCTTTTGTCGCCGACGAAAGCGCGGGGAAATACGAGACGCTCGTGGATCACCTGCTCGCCTCGCCGCGCTACGGGGAACGTTGGGCGCGGCACTGGCTCGACGTGGTGCATTTCGGCGAGACGCATGGTTACGACAAAGATCAGCCGCGTCCGAATGCGTGGCCGTACCGCGACTACGTCATTCGCGCTTTCAACGAGGACAAACCCTACGCGCGTTTCGTGCAGGAGCAGGTCGCGGGCGACGTGCTTTTCCCCGGCACGCGCGATGGCATCGAGGCGCTCGGCTTCATCTCCGCAGGTCCGTGGGACTTCATCGGCCACGCGGAAGTGGGCGAGGAAAAGATCGACGGGAAAATCGCGCGCCATCTCGATCGTGACGACATGGTGGCGAATACGATCAACACGTTTGCATCGCTCACGGTGCATTGCGCACAGTGCCACGATCACAAATTCGATCCGATCTCTCAGGAGGATTACTACTCGCTGCAAGCCGTCTTTGCCGCCGTAGATCGCGCGGATCGGAGCTATGACATCGCTCCCGAGATCGCGCAGAAACGCGCCGCGCTCACCGCGAAAAAGCAGCAGCTTTCCGCGAGGAGCGAAACGCTTCAGAAACAAGCGCGCGACAAGGCGGGCGACGCTCTCCTCGCGCTGGAAAAGAAGATCGCGGAGCTGCAAAAACCCGGCACGGATTTGAGCACGCAGTACGGCTGGCACTCCGCGATTTCACAGAAACAGGACGATGCGAAATGGGGGCAGGTGGATCTCGGGAAAGTGACCGCGATCAGTCAGGTCGTGCTGCATCCGTGCAGCGATGATTTCAATGGGATCGGCGACGGCTTTGGCTTTCCCGTGCGGTTCAAAGTGGAGGCCTCGAACGATCCGAACTTTGCCAGCGGCGTGATCGTGCTCGCCGACGAAACGTCGAAGGATTTTGCAAACCCGCACATTGCCGCCGCGAGCTACGGCGCGGGCGGTGCGGCGCGTTTCGTCCGCATCACGGCGACGAAACTCGCGCCGCGAAAGGACGATTTTATCTTCGCGCTGGCTGAGCTGGAAGTGCTCGACGTGACAGGCCGCAATCTCGCCGCGAATGCGCCGGTGACGTCGCTCGACAGCATTGAAGCCGCGCCGCGTTGGGGGCGCGCGAATCTCACCGATGGCTGGTTTGCTGGAGCCGATCCGAAGAAGGCGGTGCTCGCTGCGTCGGGTGATGTCGCAAAGCTCCAGCAAGCGCGGCGGTTGATCATCGAATCCGCGCTCGGCGAAAAAGCGACGGCAACGCTGAACGAGGCGGAGCGCGATCTCGCGACGGTGGAGAAAGACCTCGCCGCGTTGCCCGCGCCGCAGGTCGTTTACGCCGGCACCGTTCACACCGGCAGCGGCGCTTTCAAAGGCACGGGCGCGGACGGCGGGAAGCCGCGACCCATTTTCCTCCTCGCTCGCGGCGACGTGAAAAAGCCGGGACACGAAGTGGCGTCCGGCACGATCGCGCTCGGGAAAATGTCGGCGCGATTCGAGCTTCCGCCCACCGCCGCGGAAGGCGAACGCCGCGCCGCGCTCGCCCACTGGCTGACGGAGCCGGAGCATCCGCTCGTGTGGCGCAGCATCGTGAATCGCGTGTGGCAGTACCATTTCGGGCGCGGAATCGTGGACACGCCGAATGACTTCGGACGCATGGGCGCGCAGCCGTCGCACCCCGAACTTCTCGACGCACTCGCCGTCGTTTTTCGCGATGAAATGGGCGGCTCCTTTAAGAAGTTGCACCGCCTCATTGTCACGAGCGCCGCGTATCGCCAAAGCAGCGCGACGGATTCCGAAAGGGCGAGAGAGATCGACGATGACAACCGGCTGCTCTGGCGCGCGAACCGTCGCAAGCTCGAAGCGGAAGCCGTTCGCGACAGCGTGCTCGCGGTCGCGGGAAAACTGGACCTGAAAATGGGGGGCCCGAGCTTTCAGGATTTCGTCGTCACCCATCCCGAGCACAGCCCGCACTACGAATATCAGCTCGC
>JANLQB010000081.1:0-4062 GCA_031367565.1 Verrucomicrobiota bacterium | reverse complement strand
GTTTCCATCTCGAAACAGGCAAGGATTTTTCTGAAAAAAAGTTTCACCCTTTCGCCACATTTTTCTCCCCCGACCCCACATCTTGTGGTTTTCTTGTCATCCGCGCCCAATATGGAGTGGTTGTTCTCAAGAGTTCACAAGGAACACACAGCTTATTGGGCGGGTTTTCGCTACTTATTCCCAACGTTATTCACCGACCTCTCATGCCTACGCTCAAATCTACCCGCCGCGCATCGCGCCCGACCTCCGTCGAAACCGCTCGACGCCCCGCTAAAACCTCCAAAGGACTCAAATTCGCCCGCGTTTTCAGCAACCCGGCCATCGCGCCTTTCGATGAAATCGAATGGGAACTGCGCACGGCGGAAATCACCGACGACACGGGCAAGGCGATCTTCAAGCAGGAGAACGTCGAAGTGCCTAAATCTTGGTCGCCGCTCGCGACCAAGATCGCGGTTTCCAAGTATTTTTACGGCGACGTGGCGAATGGTTCCGATCCTTATAAAAACGGGCGCGAGCGTTCGGTGAAGCAGCTCGTGCATCGGGTCACGCGGACGATCGCGGATTCCGGGATCGCCGATGGATATTTCGCGGACGCGGCGAGCGCGGAGACTTTTTACCAGGAGTTGACGTGGCTTTGCGTGAATCAGTTCGGCGCGTTTAATTCGCCCGTTTGGTTCAACGTCGGACTTTGGCACCAATACAAGGTCGGCACCGGGCGCGGGGAGGGGAATTATTACTACGATCGCAAGGCCGGCGAGGCTCGTCGTGCGGCGACGCAATATGAATATCCGCAGGGCAGCGCGTGCTTCATCCAGTCGGTGAATGACGACATGGAGGACATCATGCGGCTCGCGATGAGCGAGGCGATGCTCTTCAAATACGGCTCGGGCACGGGGAGCGATTTGTCGTCGCTGCGTTCGACGCGGGAAAAGCTGAGCGGCGGCGGTAAGCCGAGCGGTCCGCTTTCTTTCCTGAAAATCTACGATCAAGTCGCGGCCACGGTGAAGTCCGGCGGCAAGACGCGGCGCGCGGCGAAGATGAATACGCTGAAGGACTGGCATCCTGACATTCAGGAGTTCATCGAGGCGAAATCGAAGGAAGAGCGGAAGGCGTGGGCGCTGATCGAGCAGGGCTACGATGGCAGCTACAATGGCGAGGCTTACGGCTCGATCATGTATCAAAACGAAAACCTTTCGGTGCGCGTGAGCGATGAGTTTATGAACGCGGCGATCGAAGGACGCGAGTGGTGGACGAAGCGGGTGACGGACGGGCAGCGTTGCGAGAAAAAGGACGCGAACACGCTTCTGCGCAAGATCGCCGAAGGCACGCACGTCTGCGGCGATCCGGGGATGCAGTTCGATACGACGATCCACAAATGGCACACGTGCAAAGGCACCGCGCGGCAAAATTCCACGAACCCGTGCAGCGAGTATCTCTTCCTCGACAACACGGCGTGCAATCTCGCATCGCTGAACTTGCTCAAGTTCAAGAAGGCCGATGAGACTTTCGACGTGGAGCGTTTCAAGGCGGCGGTGCGCGTCTTCATCACGGCACAGGAAATCATCGTCGATAACGCCAGCTACCCGATCAAAGAGATCGCGGAAAACTCGCACATCTTTCGCACGCTCGGCCTCGGCTTCGCGAATCTCGGCGCGCTCATCATGAGCTACGGCCTCGGCTACGATACCGATGAAGGCCGCGCGCTCGCGGGTGCGATCACGGCGATCATGACCGGGCACGCTTATGAGCAAAGCGCCCGGATGGCGCAGGCCGAAGGGCCGTTCCCCGGCTACCACGACACGCGTTGCAGCGGCGTCGAGAAGACGGTCGATACCTCGAACGAATCCTACATGCTCGACGTCATCGAGCAGCACCGCGCGGCGGTCGCGCACATTCAGGCGAGCGATCGGTTCGGCTATTTGAAAGAGGAAGCGCAACGCTGCTGGGATGGCGCGCTCGCCCTTGGCAAAAAGCACGGCTATCGCAACGCGCAAGTCACCGTGCTCGCGCCGACCGGCACCATCGGCTTCCTCATGGACTGCGACACGACCGGCATCGAGCCCGACATCGCGCTCGTGAAATACAAGCTGCTGGCGGGCGGCGGCATGTTGAAAATCGTCAACCAGACGGTGAAACCCGCGCTGCTGAATCTCGGCTACGACGCCGCAGACATCGGGCAGATCATCTCGCACATCGACAAGTTCGACACGATCGAAGACGTGCAGGACGAGCACACCGGCGCCGTGATTTTCAGCGGACTGAAACCCGAGCATCTGACCGTGTTCGATTGCGCCTTCAAGCCACATCGCGGCACGCGCAGCCTGCATTATCGCGGCCACATCCGCATGATGGCCGCCGCGCAGCCCTTCCTCAGCGGTGCGATCTCAAAGACCGTGAATCTCCCGACCGAAGCCACCGTCGAGGACATCATGAACACCTACGTGGAAGGCTGGAAACTCGGCCTGAAAGCCATCGCGATTTACCGCGACGGCTCCAAACGCAGCGCCCCGCTCGCGACGAATAGGAAGACGCACAGCTCCACGAGTTCCGACACCGCGATCGCCGATCTCGACGGCGTGCTCAACGAGCAGGCGCAACTCGCAACGCGCATCGTCGATCTCGAAAAGGAACTCGTCGCGCTGCGCAAAAAAGTCGGCGAACCCACGCGCCGCCGGATGCCCGAGACGCGCGTCGCGATCAACCACAAATTCGAAATCGCCGGCCACAAAGGCTACCTCACCGTCGGGATGTTTGAAGATGGCCAGCCCGGCGAAATCTTCATCCAGATGAACAAGGAAGGCAGCACGATCGGCGGCCTCATGGACACCGTCGCCACGCTCACCAGCATCTCGCTGCAATACGGCGTGCCGCTCGAAAGCCTCATCAAGAAGTTCGCGTATCAGCGTTTCGAGCCATCGGGCTTCACGAAAAATCCCGACATCCGCAACGCGACCTCGATCACCGACTACGTCTTCCGCTGGCTCGGTTGTCAGTTCATCAAGGGCTACAAAGAAGCCACGAGTCCGAACCGAGGGCAGTTCGATCTCCCGATGAAGGAACTCGCGCAAATCGACAATGCGGGCGTCAACCGTCCCGTGCCGGAACTCGAGCGCGAAACGCCCAGCTTGATCGACATCATCACCCACAAGAACGGCAGCGAAGGCCACCCGCACATCGGCAACGGAGCCAGCACCCACGCCGACCGCGTGAGGGACGCCATCGGCAACATGTATATGGACACGACCTGCTCGAACTGCGGTTCCAGCAAAGTCATCCGCGCTGGCGCGTGTGGCTGCTGCACCGAGTGCGGCACTTCCCAAGGCTGCTCGTAGGAAATCCCCAGCTCCCAATCCCCCAACCCCAAATGAGCGACAAAACAAAATCCGAACGCCCCCGCGACGAAGGCACCGGCCCGGTCCTCGCCGACTAAAGCGTTCCCAACTTTCCCCGCTAAATTCGCCCCAACCATGGCGGGGAAGCAAATCGGCCCGGTCGCGCCTCTGGCGTCGGCCGGGCCGAGGCGCTTTTCGGGCATGGGTTTGCGCTTCGCGTTTGATTTCGGTCGGCGGCAGGATGCGCGCCGCTCCGTGACGCTTTCCAAAGGCGCGGTGGTTTTCGGGGTATAAGTGGGATCAACTATCCGCCCATGCACCTCCTGCAACGCCGCTTTGCGATCCCCTCGATCTTGATCTTCTGCGCTTTGGGGATGCCGGGCAGTGCGGCGGATGAGGCAGGTTTTGCGAAAGTGGTGACGTCTTTCGTGAAGGAGCACTGTGTCGCTTGTCACGGAGCGGAAAAGCAGAAGGGCAAGCTGCGGCTGGATACGCTCGCGCATGATTTCACCGAACCGGGGACGGTTTCAAAATGGGCCGAGGTGGTGAAGCAGGTGAACGCACACCAGATGCCGCCGGAGGATGAAGAGCAGCCGTCTGCCGAGGCGGCGGGGAAGTTTGCGGAATGGCTCGAAACGGAATTGGGCCGCGGGGAAATCGCCCGGCGTTCGACGCGCGTGGTGCTGCGGCGGATCAATCGCGCGGAATACAACAACACCATCCGCGATCT
>JANLQB010000062.1:0-2146 GCA_031367565.1 Verrucomicrobiota bacterium | reverse complement strand
CGCGCTGCCACGAATAGCGCAGCACGTTCACCGCGGCGGCGCGGGCCTGGTGCTTCGTCGCTGCGAGGCATTGCCTCAGCAGGTCGGCATCGACTTTCGCTGCGCCCTGTCCCCACGTCGCCCACAGCGCTTCGAGGAGGTTGTGCTCAAAGTTCGCGTCGCTCTTGTCGAGCTTCGCGGCCCACGCTTTCACGGCGGGCAGGACCTCGGCAGCGGGGCGTCCTCGCAGTTCGCGCTGGGTGCGATAGCGGAGGCGATCCTCGGGCAGCTTGAGGTTTTCCAGCAGCGCGGGGATAGGCGCGCCGGCGACGACCGGCGGCTTCACCAGCGGACGCGCGGGGTAGGTGATGCGGTAGATGCGGCCATGCGTCTTGTCGCGGTTCGGGTCGCGCGCGGAGTGCTGCATGTGGCCGATGAGCGCATTGTGCCAGTCCACGACGTAGAGCGAGCCGTCGGGCGCGAATTCGAGATCGGCCGGGCGGAAATTCGGGTCGCTGGATTGCAGCAGATCGTGCCGCAGCTTGCCGGTGAAGCCCGCGCCGTCCTCGACCATCGTGTGCTGCTTGATGCCGAGGAATCCGATGGAATTGCAGAGGATGAAATCGCCCTGCACCTCATCCGGGAAGTGGCGGCTGGCGATGAACTCCGCGCCGGAAGTCGGGCGCACTTTCGACGTGGTGAAGGTGCCTTCCTTCCCGATCTCCTTCCCGTGCGGCACCTTGATCGAGAGCGGCAGCGCGTAGTAGTTCTCGCCGTCCGAAGCGTCCGCGAGAAAGTTTTGCCCCCAGTAATCGCTCGCGAAGCCCCACGGATTATTCACGTCGGCTTGGAAGTAGCGCTCGCACTTCCACGTCTTCGGATCGAAGCGCCACGCGCCGCCATCGGTCATGCGCTGCGGGCCATACGGGGTCTCGACTTGCGAGTGGAGGAAGCGGCCTTCGAGCAGATAAATGCCGCCGCCGCGGTCGCCGGAATAGGCGGAAATGGCGTGGTGCGTATCGTGCGAATCGAAGCCGCCCATGATGATCTCCTTCGTGTCAGCCTGGTCGTCGCCATTCGTGTCGCGGAGCAGGATGAGGTTCGGCTCTTCCGAAAGATAGACGCCCTCCGGCGCCAGCTCGAAGCCGATGGGTAGATGCAGCCCCTCGGCGAAGATCGTGGTTTTGTCCGCTTTGCCATCGCCATTGGTGTCTTCGAGAATGAGCAGCTTGTCATCGGGCCGCGGGCCGCCGGGGAGATAGTGCGGGTAGGCCGGCATCGTCGCGACCCACAGCCGGCCCTGGTTGTCGAAGGACATCTGCATCGGCTTTTGCAGCGCCGGCAGATCCTTCTCCGACGCGAAGCACTCGATCTTGTAACCATCGGGCAGCTTGAATGTTTTCAGCGCCTCGTCCGGCGTCAGATACGTGATCGGCTGGTTGAAATTCGTCTTCACCTCCGACAGTGGGCGCGTCTTTTCGTCGGCGACTTTGTCCATCAGCGGCCGGCCCGCGGCGATGTCCCAGATCCGCTCATCGCGCAACCGCGTCATCTGCCGCGTTTTCTCGATCTCCTCCGGGTAGTTCACATTCCCGTACGGATTCCAGCGCTGTCCATACACATGCACGCCATTCACGATCCGGTAGTCGCTGTGCCACATCCACGCCTTGTCATTCACCGCCGCGCGCAGCTTCTCCGGATCGGCTTTGGAAACCGGCGCGCCCTTTCCGTAGATGGCATCCACCAGCGCCGGCGAGATGACCGAATAGCCGGCCTCCGAGAGATGGCAGCCATTGATCGTCGGCTGCGCTTTCGACTGCTTCACCACCGCGCTCTCGAACCAGTTTTTCGTCAGCGCGAAAAGATCCACCGCCCCGACATTCTTCGCCTTCGCCACGTCGAGCACCGCCTGCGCGTAGGCGGCCAGCCGCTTGTTTTCCTCCACGCCGGTCGGCAGATCGTAGTCCGCCGAGCGATCTTGAAACGCGATGGGCGTCACGAGAATCAGCCGCGGAGCCGTCTTCCCGTTGTAGGCCACGGACAGCGTGTGATCCACAAAGGCGCCTAGCTCCGCCTTGAAATTCTCCAGCTTCTCCAGCCCGTCGAACGACTCATTGAAGCCGAAGAACGCGATGATCGTATTGGCCTTCACCAGATTCAGCCACTC
>JANLQB010000056.1:0-3000 GCA_031367565.1 Verrucomicrobiota bacterium | reverse complement strand
AGGCGGAGTCCGGCGAAGACTCCGAGCAGGCAAGTGCCGATCGCGGGGAGCGTGCTGAGGATGCCTTCCGGGTCGTGATCGCCGTCGTATCTGCGGCCGGGGAGATAGATGCGGTCGAAGTAGTTCGTGAAGTTTTCGCGCTCCGCGAAATGGCCCGCGCCGATGTCGGGGACGGGGACAAAGGTGAGCAGTGCCCAATAGCCGGCGAGGATCGAGATGAGCGCGACGAGCAGGCCGCGCGGTTTTAGAAAAACGAAGAGCAGGCCCGCGCCGCAGTAGGCGAAGGCGATGCGCTGGAGCACGCCGAGCCAGCGCACTTTTTCCAGACCGTTCGCCAGGCCACCAGAGTAGATGACGCCGAGGATGAAAAGGATGAGCGTGCGGACGAGGATGTGTTTGACGGCGGTGGCGCGGCCCGCCTTCGCGATAGTCCGCGTGAGGGAATAAACGAGCGACGCACCGGCGACGAAAACGAACGTGGGAAAGATGAGATCTTCAAAACGAAATCCCTCCCACGGCGCGTGCTCGAATTGCCACGCGAGAGAGCGCGCGGGCTGCACGTCGCCAAAGGCGTTGACCGCTCGGGCGAGCCCGCCTCCGATGATCCAGAACATCGTGAAACCGCGGAGTGCATCGAGCGAGACGACGCGGGCTGGGGAAGGGGAGGCATCGGACATGCGCGGAGGGAAGCAGGTGGATGGTCGAAGGTCGAGGGCCTCGGGATGATCGTGCCTTCGACTTTCGGCCTTCGGCTTTCGTCCAAAAATCGGCATTGCCACCCGCGCGGCCCGCCATTAGAAGCCCGCTCCCAATGTTTAAACGATCCTCTTCCCAGCCGATCTCGGTCGTCACCGGCGGCTCCGGGTTTCTCGGCTCTCACCTCACGGATCGCCTGCTTTCGGAAGGCCATCGCGTCATCGGCATCGACAATTTCATCACGGGCAACGTCGCGAATATCGAGCACCTCGCGGGGAACGAAAACTACCGTTTCATCAAGCACGATGTTTCTAACTACATCTTCCTGCCCGACGACGTGGATTTTATTTTCCACTTCGCATCGCCCGCGTCGCCGATCGACTATTTGGAACACCCGATCCCGACGCTGAAAGTGGGATCGCTCGGCACGCACAACGCGCTCGGTTTGGCGAAGGACAAAGGCGCGGCATTCCTGCTCGCGAGCACGAGCGAGTGCTATGGCGATCCACTCGTGCATCCGCAGCGGGAAGATTATTGGGGCAACGTGAACCCGATCGGGCCGCGCGGCGTTTACGATGAAGCGAAGCGTTTCGCCGAGGCCATCACGATGGCGTATCACCGCTATCACGGCGTGAACACGCACATCGTCCGCATCTTCAACACGTATGGTCCGCGGATGCGTCTGCGCGACGGGCGCGTGGTGCCAGCCTTTATCGGACAGGCCCTCACCGGCGTGCCGCTCACGATTTTTGGCGACGGTTCGCAGACGCGTTCGTTCTGCTATTGCTCGGATTTGATCGACGGCATTTTCCGGCTCTCGAAATCCGATTTTCACGAGCCTGTGAACATCGGAAATCCGCGCGAGATGACGATCAAACAATTCGCGGAGGAGATCATTCGCATCACCGCCGCGCCGTCCGAAATTGAATATCGTCCACTGCCCGTCGATGATCCGAAAGTGCGGCAACCCGACATCACGCGAGCCCGATCAGTGCTTGGCTGGGAGCCGAAGGTCGCGTTTGAAGAAGGCATCCGCGAGACGATCGAATTCTTCCGCAGCCGCATAAAATAAGAAGTCGCGAACTTTTTTCTTTCAAAGGCAAAATGTTTCGCCCACAAGAACCCATTCCCACCGCATCGAATTGTTCAAAGAAATTTCCCTCATGAAAACTCCTGCCCTTTCTCTACTCGCGATTGCCGCCTTTGGGCTTCACGCTTTCGCCCAGGCACCGGTCGGTCCAGGTTCCGTCAAACTGGGCAAGGTTCAGCCGGCGGTCGTGAAAACGCCGGAATTTAATTTGTCCAGCGGTCCGACCAAGCGCTCCAAGAATGCGGACTGGCTTGAAGTCGAAATCGAATACGAGACCAAAATGGACATCGACGAACTGACGTTCAAATACACGCTTCAGATCGAGGGGAAGCTGCTGGACGGCGAGGTGTCATACGTCGCGGTAGCGAAAGACCGGGAGCACTACGCGGTGATGTATGTATCGCCAAAGGCGATCAAGCAGCTCACCGGCGGAAAAGCACTCACCGGCGGGAGCATCGAAAACGTTTGGGTGGAAGTCACCCGGCAGGGCCAAAAGCTCGATCCGGTGACTGCCAGCTTCAAGCCGGGCGTCCCAAAGAATGTCGCGCACGTGGCGGGATTCGTTTTGAGGAAGGATCAGACGCCTTTCGCCCCGCTCTTCTACGATCGTTACGAGGAGATCAAGTCAGCGCGTTGAAGCCGTAAGAAACGTTTTTCATGGCTGCATCAAATCGAATTCTCAGTCTTAATCTTGGCACGCAGACCGTTGCGGTTGCCGATTTCAAGACGGGACAAAACGGGGGGCTCGTCCTCACAAATTACCGGACGAGCGAACTGCTCGCAGATCCTGCGCTTCCAGACGCCATGCGTCTCGAGCAGTCAAAGCTGACGCTGGGTGAGTTGGTCGCTGGCTTGGGTTACAAGGGGCAGAAGGTCAACTACGCCATTTCTTCTCAGGCGATCTTTACGCGTTTCGTAAAGCTGCCCTCGGTCGGTGAAGAGCAGGTCGATCAAATCGTCACCTTTGAGGCGCAGCAGAATGTTCCGTATCCGATTCATGAGGTCGTCTGGGATTACCAGTTGGTTGACAGTGGTGAAACCAGCCAGGTCGAGGTGGTCATCGTTGCGATCAAGGCGGATCTTCTTGATGAGATTAACGACGCTGTCGAGGCGTCGGGTCTCAAGGCCGCGACGATTGATGTCGCCCCGATGGCTCTCTACAACGCCTATCGTTATAACTATAGCGATCTTGATGGCTGCACGTTGATCATCGA
>JANLQB010000994.1:0-1685 GCA_031367565.1 Verrucomicrobiota bacterium | reverse complement strand
ATTCACCTGCGTACGGAAGGCCTCCATGTCATTCGGCGGCTGCTTTTTGGTGTGGAGGAAACCGCGGATGGAATCCGTCGCGCTGTTCGCTTCGGAGACGAGTTCGATGGGCCGTTTTGGATCGCCGACGACGACCGCTTTCTCATCGAGCGCCTTGATGAATTCCGGGAACGGCAGGTCCGTCACGCGCGACATGTCGTTCTTAAAAAGAAACGCCCCGCCGATGAGCGCGATCGCTACGGCGAAGAGCACGACGCCGCGCCAGTTGAAATTCGGATCCTGCGCAGGTGGCGGGCGGTTGCCACGGGGCGGACGGTTTTCAGATTGAGCCATAGAGATGTGTTTGCCGGAAAAGAAGGGCCTCCATCACAAATTCGCACTTGCGCTTGCATCGGACGCCACAGGGCCGGGCAAAGTAGAGGCTCGGTGCATTTGGTCAACCCGGATCGTGTGCTGGAGCGGCTTGCCACGGCCGGGCGGGGCGGCTTACTTCCCCGACGATGTTGCTCCGCGCCGCCTTTTTACATGCCGGAATCCGCATCGTGGCGGTGGCGCTGTTCGCGACTTTTGCGAGTGCGGCGGAGGAGCGCGTGATCGTGATCGACCCCGGCCACGGCGGTGCGAGCGTTTTGGATGAGAGCAGTCCGAATAACGCGACGAGCCCGTCGGGTACGAAGGAGAAGGATCTCACGCTGGAAATGGCGCAGGGGGTTTTTGCGGCGATCCGGGATTCGGCGAAGGCGAAAAAAGCGGGGATCGTGCCCGTGCTCACCCGTACGACGGATGTGAATGTAGGCATGACGGCGCGGGCGGGCGTGGTGCTTTCCCATTCGGCGCGGGTGCTGGTGAGCATTCATTTTAACGCGAGCGCGAACCACACGGCGCGCGGGCCGCTCGGGATGGTGCAGGATGCGGGGCACGGGAATCAGCACGTCGCGCGCGATGGCGAATACGCGAACCGGCTGACGGATGCGGTGAGTGGCGTAACGCGGCGATACGATGCGAAAAGTGCGCGGCGGGGCTTCATCACGGACCGGGTATTGAAGGAAGGGCGCGGCTCGTTTCTCTTTCGGCATCTGCGTGCCGATCTGCGCGGGCAGGGGATTCCGGCGTGTTTTTTGGAGATCGAATTCATCGACAACCCGGAAGTCGAGGCATGGCTCATCCGGGGGGAAAAGGCGAAGGCGATCCGCGCCGAGATTGCGCAGGCGCTGGCGGCGGCGCTGATCGAATACGTTGCCAAGTGAGCGTCATTCCGCTTGGTCAATACGCTGGCCTTCGCTTTTACTCGGCGCATGCCTCTTCATGGACTCAACCTCATCGCCGGTGCGCTCGCGCAGCCGGGCTCCTCGACTTTTCGCGCCGCCAGCCCGCTCGATTCGGTGCAGCTCGATCCCATTTTCCACGAAGCGACGGACGTGGATGCCGATCGCGCGCTGCATCATGCGAGCGAGGCTTTCACCCTTTTTCGCAAGGCCAGCGCTGAATCCCGCGCCATGCTGCTCGAAACGATCGCGGAGGAAATCATCGCGATCGGCGACGAACTCTTACACCGCGCCCATCTCGAAAGCGGCCTGCCGCTTGACCGCCTCACCGGCGAACGCGGGCGCACCGTCGGCCAGCTCCGCCTTTTCGCCGGACTCGTCCGCGAGGGCTCATGGTGCGATGCACGCATCGACACCGCG